>NZ_JBHXTM010000037.1:0-4002 GCF_042677325.1 Streptomyces sp. NPDC127117 | reverse complement strand
CCCCGCACACCCCCGCCACCCCCCCCACGCCCCCGCGTGGGGGCCCGCGTACGGGGGGCGTCGCGCGGCCCCCCCGAAACGTCGGGGCGCGGCGACGCCCGACTGGGCCGCGGGGCGCCCCCACCTCAGAAGCTGGGCCAGGATCTAGACCCGGAAAAGGGATCTAGAAATCGTCGTCGAAGGCGACCGAGCCCTCCACCGCCACCTGGTACGCGGACGGACGGCGCTCGAAGAAGTTCGTCAGCTCCTGGACGCCCTGGAGCTCCATGAACGAGAACGGGTTCTCCGAGCCGTACACCGTCGGGAAGCCGAGGCGGGCGAGCCGCTGGTCGGCGACGCACTCCAGGTACTGCCGCATCGACTCGGTGTTCATGCCGGGCAGCCCGTCACCGCACAGATCGCGGCCGAACTGCAGCTCCGCGGCCACGGCCTCCTTCAGCATGTCGGTGACCTGCTGCTGGAGTTCGTCGTCGAAGAGGTCCGGCTCCTCCTTGCGGACGGTGTCCACGACCTCGAACGCGAAGTTCATGTGCATCGTCTCGTCACGGAACACCCAGTTGGTGCCCGTGGCGAGACCGTGCAGCAGACCCCGCGAGCGGAACCAGTAGACGTACGCGAACGCGCCGTAGAAGAACAGCCCCTCGATGCACGCCGCGAAGCAGATCAGGTTCAGCAGGAAGCGGCGGCGGTCGGCCTTCGTCTCCAGCCGCTCGATCTTCTCGACCGAGTCCATCCACTTGAAGCAGAACTGCGCCTTCTCACGGATCGAGGGGATCTCCTCGACCGCGTCGAACGCGGCGGCACGGTCCTCCGGGTCGGGCAGGTAGGTGTCCAGCAGCGTCAGATAGAACTGGACGTGCACGGCCTCCTCGAAGAGCTGCCGCGACAGATACAGCCGCGCCTCGGGGGAGTTGATGTGCTTGTACAGCGTCAGCACGAGGTTGTTGGAGACGATCGAGTCGCCGGTCGCGAAGAACGCGACGAGCCGGCCGATCATGTGCTGCTCGCCGGGGGACAGCTTGGCGAGGTCGGCGACGTCGGAGTGCAGGTCGACCTCCTCCACCGTCCAGGTGTTCTTGATCGCGTCCCGGTAGCGCTCGTAGAAGTCCGGGTAGCGCATCGGACGCAGGGTCAGTTCGAAGCCCGGGTCCAGAAGGTTCTTGTCGGAGTTGGTGGAGCTCATTACTGGCAGGCCTCGCAGGACTCGGGGTTTTCGAGGGAGCAGGCGATCGCGTCCGCGTCGGGCGCCGACGCCTGCTGTACGGGAATGGGCGCGGCGGCCGCGGCCTGGCCGGAGGCGGCGCGGGCGATCCGGGTCGCCGGGCGCGAACGCAGGTAGTACGTCGTCTTCAGCCCCTGCTTCCAGGCGTACGCGTACATCGAGGAGAGCTTGCCGATCGTCGGCGTCTCCAGGAACAGGTTCAGCGACTGGCTCTGGTCCAGGAACGGCGTACGGGCCGCCGCCATGTCGATCAGGCCGCGCTGCGGGATCTCCCATGCCGTGCGGTACAGCGCCCGCACGTCCTCGGGGATCCAGGCGAAGCCCTGCACCGAGCCGCTGGCCTCGCGCAGCGCCTCGCGGGTGCGCGCGTCCCACACGCCGAGCTTCTTCAGCTCGTCCACCAGATAGGCGTTGACCTGGAGGAACTCGCCGCTGAGCGTCTCGCGCTTGAAGAGGTTGGAGACCTGCGGCTCGATGCACTCGTAGACCCCCGCGATCGAGGCGATCGTCGCCGTCGGCGCGATCGCGAGCAGCAGCGAGTTGCGCATCCCGGTCTTCGCGACCCGGGCGCGCAGCGCGTCCCAGCGCTCCGGCCAGTTCAGCTCGGTGTCGTAGTGGTCGGGGTGCAGCACCCCGCGCGCCGCCCGGGTCTCGGACCAGGCGGGCAGCGGACCCGAACGCTCCGCGAGGTCGCAGGACGCCTCGTACGCGGCGAGCATGATCCGCTCGGAGATCCTCGTGGACAGGGCCCGCGCCTCGGGGGAGTCGAAGGGCAGCCGCAGCTGGAAGAAGACGTCCTGGAGACCCATGGCGCCCAGGCCCACGGGGCGCCACTTCGCGTTGGAGCGGCCGGCCTGCTCGGTCGGGTAGAAGTTGATGTCGACGACCCGGTCGAGGAAGGTGACGGCGGTGCGGACGGTGGCGTCCAGCCGCTCCCAGTCGATCCGGCCGTCGGCGACGAACGCGCCGAGGTTGACCGAGCCCAGGTTGCAGACCGCCGTCTCGCCGTCGTCGGTGACTTCGAGGATCTCGGTGCACAGATTCGACGAGTGGACGACGCTGCCCGGCTCGGCGGTCTGGTTCGCGGTCCGGTTGGAGGCGTCCTTGAACGTCATCCAGCCCTGGCCGGTCTGCGCGAGGGTCCGCATCATCCGGCCGTACAGCTCACGCGCCGGCATCGACTTGCGGGCCAGGCCCTTGGACTCGGCGGCCCGGTACGCGGCGTCGAACTCGTCGCCCCACAGGTCGACCAGCTCGGGCACGTCGGCGGGCGAGAACAGCGACCAGTCGCCGTCCGCGTCGACCCGGCGCATGAACTCGTCCGGGATCCAGTGCGCCAGGTTGAGGTTGTGCGTGCGCCGCTGGTCCTCACCCGTGTTGTCGCGCAGCTCCAGGAACTCCTCGATGTCCGCGTGCCAGGTCTCCAGGTAGACGGCGGCGGCGCCCTTGCGGCGGCCCCCCTGGTTGACCGCGGCGACGGAGGCGTCGAGCGTCTTCAGGAACGGCACGATGCCGTTGGAGTGCCCGTTGGTGCCCCGGATCAGCGAACCGCGGGAGCGGATGCGGGAGTACGACAGACCGATGCCGCCCGCGTGCTTCGAGAGCCGCGCCACCTGGTGGTAGCGGTCGTAGATCGAGTCGAGCTCGTCCAGCGGGGAGTCCAGCAGATAGCAGGAGGACATCTGCGGGTGCCGGGTGCCGGAGTTGAAGAGCGTGGGGGAGGAGGGCAGGTAGTCGAGCCGGCTCATCAGCCCGTACAGCGCCGCGACCTCGTCCACGGCGCGCTGCGACTCGTCCTCGGCCAGCCCGGCCGCGACCCGCAGCATGAAGTGCTGCGGCGTCTCGATGACCTGACGGGTGTGCGGGTGGCGCAGCAGGTAGCGGCTGTGCAGGGTCCGCAGCCCGAAGTAGCCGAAGCGGTCGTCCGCGCCGTCGGCGAGCGAACGCTCCACCAGCGCGTCCAGGGCGGCCGCGTGGGCGGCGACGAACGCGGCGGTACGGTCCGCGATCAGGCCCTCGCGGTGCCCGACGGCGACCGAGGCGGAGAAGGAGACCGCGCCCTGGCCGGCCGCCTCGTCCGCGATGGCGAGGGTCAGCAGCCGGGCGGCGAGCCGGGAGTAGGCCGGGTCCTCGGAGATCAGCCCCGCGGCGGCCTCGGTGGCCAGCGACCGCAGCTCGGCCTCGTCCGCCCGGGCGCTGCGGCCACGCAGCGCGGCGGCGGCGACCCGGCCGGGGTCGGTGTCGGGCAGATCGGCGGTCAGGTCGGTCAGGGTCCGCAGCAGTGCGGTTCCCGGTCCGTCCTGTGCGGCGGCCTCGGACTCGGCTGCTGCGGACGCGGCGACTGAAGCCGGATCGGCTGGCGCGATGGTCACGTGGTGCTCTCCCTCGCTCGGCTCGGGGCCGGCGGGGAACGGGGCAGCCCTGCGGAAGCACACCCGGGGCAGGGCAGCACTCCGCACGGCGTCCACCGGCCCAACCGCGAGGCCCGGACGTCTGGGCATCCGGTTCGGTCGAGCCGGATGCGCTGCCGGCAGGTCATCGGACTGACTCGGGGGTGCACAAAAGCGCACTGAATACACCGTTGCGGGACAGTTCCGGATTCGCACCGGATTCCCCTGCGGCGACAGCGAGGACGAGCATACATGTGGGGGCTGCCCGATGAGGCAGCCCCCACATGTTGTGTCGCGCGTTCGAGTCGGGCCCACAGAACGGGCCGTGCGGCCCTTTCCCGGGCCGGGCGGCCCGATCACGCCGACGGCCCGCCGCGCCCCGTTGCAGGG
>NZ_JBHXTM010000036.1:0-87339 GCF_042677325.1 Streptomyces sp. NPDC127117 | reverse complement strand
GTGCGGGCCGGCGGTCTCATCGCCGCTCCTGAATCAGTGCGTCGGGGCGGCCGGTGACTCCGCCGCAGCGGCGTTCTCCTGCGCGAGCCGTTCCATGCCACTCTGCGTCTTGAGCGGCTTCTCCTTGATGAACAGCACCGCGATCAGGGCGAGGAACGCGAAGGGGGCTCCGATCAGGAAGACATCCGCGGTCGCGACCCCGTACGCGTGCTCGACGATCTCCCGGGCCGGTTCGGGAAGCTTGGAGAGGTCGGGAACGCCATGGCCGGCGCCCCCGTTGTCCGCCGCCCCGCCGAAGCCCTTGGCCATCTCGCTCGCCACCCGGTGGCTGAGCACGGCACCCAGCGCGCTCGTGCCGATCGCTCCACCGAGGCTGCGGAAGAACGACAGCACCGAGGTCGCCGCGCCGAGCTCCGACGCGGGAACGTCGTTCTGGGCCGCCAGCACCAGGTTCTGCATCAGCATGCCGACGCCCACACCGAGCACCACCATGTAGACGCTGAGCAGCCCGAACGAGGAGTCCGCGCTGATCGTGGACAGCAGTCCCATGCCCGCGGTCATGATGATGCCGCCCGCGATCAGGAAGCCCTTCCACTTGCCCCGGGCGGAGATGATCTGCCCGGCGACGGTCGTGGAGATCATCAGACCGAGAATCATCGGCAGGCTCATGAGACCCGCGACGGTCGGCGTCTTCCCGAGCGAGATCTGGAAGTACTGGGAGAGGAACACCGTGCCGCCGAACATGGCCACGCCCACCAGCAGGCTCGCCACGGTCGTCAGCGTCACGGTGCGGTTGCGGAAGATGTCCAGCGGGATGATCGGTTCCTGGACCTTGGACTCGACCAGTACCGCGGCGGCCAGCAGGACCACACCGGCGGTGACCAGGGCGGCGGTCTGCCACGAGGCCCAGTCGAACCGGTTGCCCGCGAGGGTCACCCACAGCAGCAGCGAGCTGACCCCGCTCATGATGAGGACGGCGCCGAGATAGTCGATCTTCACTTCTCTTCGGATCGTGGGCAGCTTCAGGGTGAGCTGGAGCAGCACGATCGCCAGCAGTGCGAACGGCACACCGATGAAGAAGCACCAGCGCCACCCCAGCCAGGAGGTGTCCACGAGCACACCGCCGATGAGCGGTCCGGCGACGGTGCCGACGGCGAACACGGCACCGAAGATGCCGGAGTAGCGGCCGAGTTCACGCGGCGGGATGATCGCCGCCATCACGACCTGGGCGAGCGCCGTGAGACCGCCCGCGCCGATGCCCTGCACCACACGGCTCACGATGAGCAGGCCGACGCTGTGCGAGAAGCCGGCGACGAGCGAGCCGACGACGAACATCGAGAGGGACAGCTGGATGAGCAGCTTCTTGTCGTACAGGTCGGACAGCTTGCCCCAGATCGGGACGGTCGCCGTCATCGCCAGGAGCTCGGCGGTGACCACCCAGGTGTACGAGGACTGGGTGCCGTTCAGGTCGGCGATGATCCGGGGAAGCGCGTTGGAGACCACGGTTGAGGCCAGGATGGCCACGAACATGCCGGCCATCAGGCCCGACATGGCCTGGAGTATCTGACGACGCGTCATGGCTGGTGCGGCCTCTTCGGGCGCACCGGCCATGCCGGCTTCGGGTGTGACGGCAGCGCTCATCGGCTGGCGTTCCTCATTCTCTGGATTCTCGGGTGAACGGCCCCGGGTGGGGCCTTCGGATGTGCTTCAGTCGTTGAGGCCGGTGGCCAGCGAGGCGAAGGCCTCGCGGTAGATGCTCTGGAACGTACGGGTGCGGCCGGAGGCCACCCAGAGCTCGACGGCGGCGCGCGTGGCGGCGAGCGTCACGTGTGCGAGGAGCATGGGGCGGAGATCGGAATCGGGATCCTGGCCGAGGCGCTCGGCCACGGCGGCGACCAGTGCGCGTTCGTCCGCACCGCGGGCGGCCAGGAAGCCGGACAGCAGTGAGGGGCTCTTCCTGAGCACCGCCATCTGGAGTTCCCAGCGTTCGTGGTCCTCCTCGATGTGGGCGAGCTCCTGGCCGATCGCCTCGCGCAGGGCATTGAGCGCCGTGAGTTCCTCCGGCGCGTTGAGCACCGCCCGACGGGTCCGCTCGGCGTTGTCCTGGACAGGACGGGTGATCGCGTCCTCAAGGCATGCGAAGTAGTTGAAGAAAGTGCGCATGGATACGCCGACCGCATCGGTGACCGCTTCCACGGTCACGTTCTCGATGCCGCGATCCGCGGCCATGCGCAGTGCCGTGTCCGCCAGTGCGTTGTGCGTCGCGCGCTTCTTGCGCTCGCGCAGCCCGAGGGCCGTGTCGTCGGTACTGGCGGTGTTGTCGGCACTCATGAAATGCATGCTATGCAAGTTTGCGCGTTGCGCAAAATTATGATCAGGGGCGTGCGCACACGCCCGGCCGAGCCCGCCGGGCGACGGAATCCGGGCGTTACGGCCGGAGTCAGGATCCTCTACCGTGGCGCGTCATGACACTCCTGGTCATCGGCGGCAGCGGATTCCTGGGCACCGAGCTGGTCCGCCGGGCGGTGGCGGCGGGGCACACGACGGCCGCCACCTTCGCGACGAGACCCGGCAGCACCGCGGAGGTCGCCTGGCACGCTCTCGACCTGCGTGCCCCCGATCGCGTCGAGGCGGTCCTGGCCGAGGTGGGACCACGCGTGATCGTCAACGCGACGAGCGGCGGATCCGACTGGGCGGTCACGGCGGAGGGCCCCGTCCGTGTGGCGATGGCCGCGGCGAAGTACGGCAGCCGGCTGATCCACGTATCGAGCGACGCGGTCTTCTCCGGAGCCGACGTCCACTACGACGAATCCTGCCGCCCCGACCCTCTGACTCCTTACGGTGCGGCGAAGGCCGCGGCGGAGACGGGCGTCCGCCTCGTGCACGCGGATGCGGTCATCGCCCGTACCTCGCTGATCATCGGCGACGACCGGCGGTCCGAGCATGTGCGCGCCGTGCACGACCTCGCGTCCGGTGTCCGTGACGGCGTCCTGTTCACCGACGACATCCGATGCCCGGTGCATGTCGCCGACCTGGCCGCCGCCCTGCTGGAACTCGCGACCGGCGACTCGACGGGCGTTCACCATCTGGCAGGAGCCGACGCCATGAGCCGCCATGAACTCGGCACCCTCGTCGCCCGGCGCGACGGGCTCGACGCCTCCCGCCTGCCCTCGGGTCTGCGTGCCGGCAGTGCCCTTCCCGGCGGGCTCGACATCCGCCTCGACAGCCGCGTCACTCAGCACCGGCTCCGTACGACCTTGCGCGGCGCCCGCCGGTTCCTCGACAGGGAGGCTTGAGCGTGTGTGCAGGGGTGGGTGGCAGGGGGACGCCCCTTGCCACCCACCCCTGCTCCGAGATTCCGAGATCAGGGAGATCAGGGCGTCTCGTGCGCCGAGGCCGGGTACACCACCCCGTCCACGGAGAGGAGCTCATCGATCCGCTCGGTGAGTTCCTGCGCGAGCAGCGGACCGCCGTCCGCCGAGCGGATGCCCGGGGTCTCGCCCGTCAGCACCCGGCCCACCCGGCCGCGCCCCGCACTCAGCACCTCGCCCGTGACCGGCACCCCATCCGCGAGCAACGCGGCCACCACCGGCGCGACCGCCTCGGGCGGCGCCTGCTCCCGCATCCGCTCCAGCACCTCCGGAGGCACGCCCTCGGTCGCCGCCGACATCCGCGACCAGGCCACCGGAGCCACGGCATTGACACGGATGCCGTGCGGGGCACCCTCGGCGGCCAGCGTCCGCGTCAGCCCCACGATCCCCGCCTTGAGCAGGGAGTACGCGGCGTTCCCCGCCATCCCGTACAGACCCGCCGCCGAGGTGACCAGGACGATCCGGCCCCGACCGTGCTCCGTGAAGTGGGGCCACGCGGCCCGTACCAGTCGCCAGGCACCGAGGGAGTGAATGGCCGTCATCCGCGCCAGCAGTGCCTCGTCGATGTCGGTGAAGTCCAGCCCCGGCCGGTAGATTCCGGCGTTCGCCACGATCCCGTCGACGGAGCCGAACTCGGCGCACGCCAGAGCGATCAGGGACCGCGTCCCCTCGACACCGCTCGCGTCCGCGGTGCTCGCGACCGCCGTCCCGCCCGCCGCCCGGATCTCCTCGACGACCTGCGCCGCCGGACCCGCATCCTCGCTCCCGGTGCCGTCCGTCGCCGTCCCCAGGTCGTTGACGACGACACGGGCGCCGCGCCTCGCGAGGTCCAGGGCGTAGGCCCGGCCGAGGCCGCGGCCCGCGCCGGTGACGACGACGGAGCGCCCGTCCAGCCTCAGCGTGTCACGCCTCACGCCGACACCCCCGTACCGAGTGCGAAGCCCCGATAGCCGGACCGCGCCACCTCCTCGCACCGCTCCCGATAGTGGTTGAGCCCACCCGCGTACGGCATGAACACCCGCGCCTTTCCTTCCACGTTGGCACCCACGTACCAGGAACTGGCGCGCGGATAGAGGGTCGTGTCGGCGACCTCGTTGACATGGGCGACCCAGGCGTCCTGCGCCTCCGGCCGCGCCTCGATCCGGTCCACCCCGTCCTCGCGCAATTGCCGCATACAGTCCACGATCCAGTCGACGTGCTGCTCGACCGCCCGCACCATGTTGACCAGCACCGAGGGGCTGCCTGGTCCGGTGACCGTCAGCAGGTTGGGGAAGCCGGCCACCGAGAGGCCCAGGTAGCTGCGTGGCCCCGAGGCCCACTGTTCCTTCAGGGCACGGCCGCCCGTTCCACGGATGTCGATGCGGGTGAGCGGCCCGGTCATGGCGTCGTAGCCGGTCGCAAGCACCAGCACGTCGGCCGGGTACGTGCCCGCTTCGGTGCGGATGCCGTCCTCGGTGATCTCCACGAGCGGTTCGGCCCGCAGGTCGACGAGATCGACGTTCTCCCGGTTGTACGTGGAGAAGTAGCCCGTGTCGACGCAGATGCGCTTGGTGCCGATGGGGTAGTCCAGCGGGACGAGCTTGCGTGCCGTCTCCGGGTCGTCCACGGCGTCCCGGATCTTCTCGCGGACGAACTCTGCGAGGTGCTCGTTGGCCTTCCCGTCCGTCAGTATGTCGTTGAAGACCGACATGATCTCGGTTCCGCCGATGGCCCACTTGCGTTCGAAGGCGGCCCGGCGCTCCTTCTCGCCCACATCGAGGGCCGAGCGGCCGGTGGAGGCGATGTAGAAGCCGGAGAATCCGGTACGGGCATACGTTCGCAGCTCCTCCAGCTCCGTCTTGGCGCGCCAGCTCTCCCGGCCCGAAAGCGGCCGGTTGCGGGCCGGCAAGCTGTAGTTCGGGGTTCGCTGAAACACCGTCAAGCGACTTGCTTTCGAGGCGAGTTCGGGAACGGCCTGGATGCCCGAGGAGCCGGTGCCGATGACGGCGACGCGCTTGCCGGCCAGATCGACGCCCTCGTGCGGCCAGCGGCCGGTGTGGTGCACCTCGCCGCGGAAGCTGTCGAGTCCGGGCAGGTCGGGAACGCGGGACGCGGACAGGCAGCCCACGGCGGTGACCAGGAACCGCGCCCGGGCACGCCGGCCGTCATCGGTGGTCAGGAGCCATGTCCTGCTCTCCTCCTCCCAGACGGCGGCGGCCACCCGAGTCTCGAAGGAGATCATCGGCCGCAGGTCGAAGCGGTCCGCGACGTGGCCGGCGTAGCGCAGGATCTCGGGCTGGGTGGCGAAGCGCTCGGACCAGTCCCACTCGGCGTGCAGCTCGGGGGAGAACGAGTAGCAGTAGTCCAGGCTCTCGACGTCGCAGCGGGCTCCCGGGTAGCGGTTCCAGTACCACGTGCCGCCGACGTCGTCGCCCGTCTCGAAGGCGTGGCAGCTGAACCCGTGAGCGCGCAGCTGGTACAGGGCATAGAGGCCGCCGAATCCGGCGCCGACGACGAGTGCGTCGTACTCCGGAACGGAATTTGCCGAGTCGGTCATGTGCGGCTCCTTGCGGGGGAGTGGGATTCTTCAGGCGGAGAGGCCGCGGCGCAGCGCGCCCAGCGCGCCCTCGGTCATGCGGCGGGTCACGGCGGTGTCGGGCACGAAGCCCGCAGCGCCGTGGAAGGTGCCGGGAAACAGGTGCAGTTCGGTGGGGACACCGGCCTGTACGAGGCGCTGGGCGTAGTCGAGGCCCTCGTCGCGCAGTGGGTCGAGGTCGCTGACCGCGACGTACGCGGGCGGCAGCCCCGACAGGTCCTCGGCGCGGGCGGGCGCGGCATGGGCGGGCACCGGGGTGTCGGGGGCGCGGTCCGCCCCGAGATAGGCACGCCAGCTGTGTACGGCGTTGGGGCGGTTCCACACCGGCGTGTCGGTGAACTCCCGCATCGAGGGGGTCTCCAGGCGGTCGTCCAGCTCCGGTATGTCCAGCAACTGGAAGCACAGCGCCGGTCCGCCGCGGTCCCTGGCCAGCAGGGCCAGCGCGGCGGCCAGGCCGCCCCCGGCACTGATCCCCGCGACGGCGATCCGGGCCGGGTCCACGCCCAGACCCGCGGCGTTCCCCGCCAGCCACTCCAGGGCCGCGTAACAGTCGTCGGTGGCGGCCGGATAGGGGTGCTCGGGGGCCAGGCGGTAGCGCACGGAGACGACGACGGCACCCAGTTCGGCCGCCCAGCGCGCGGCGAGGGACCGGTCCCCGTCCCCCTCCTCCAGGATGAACCCGCCGCCGTGCACATAGAGCACGGCGGGCAGCGCGGTCCCGGCCCCCACCGGACGGAACACCGTCACCGGAACCTCGGGGGCACCCGGCGCCCCCGGAACGCGCTGCTCCCTCGACTCGACGCCCTCGGGAACGACAAAGGGTGGCGCGGCTGCGCCCATCGCCTCTACGGTGGCCCGCGCGGCGGCGGCATCACCGACATCGAGGGCGGGCAACAGGGCGAGCCACGGGGCGAGTTCGGGATCCACGGGCAGGGGAAGGGGCATGGGGGCCTCCGGCGGGCGGCACGGAGCGGCCCCGGACGGAGAACGGGACCGCCCGGGAGAACCGCTGCTGACGTCCGTCAGTCTGTGTCCGCCGCCCCGACCGGGTCATGAGCCGGGTGGCGCGCGATCCGCCCCGGTCCGCGCCGGTTGGCGGCTTGCGCCCGGGAGGCGGAGGGGACAGGGGCACGGCCCGTCCGTCGGACTCCCTGCCCTCCCCACCGTGCCCCGGGGGAGCCTCGCGTGCAGTCGGCGCTACGCCGGGTTGTCCCGCAGGCGGCGCAGGGCAAGGGCCAGCGCGAGCCGGAAACGGCCCACCGTCTCGCCCAGCCCGTAGCCGAGCGCGGCCTCCGCACGGGCGACCCGCACCGCCACCGAGTTGTGGTGCAGGTGCAGCTCCCGCGCCGCCGCACGCAGTGAACCCGCCTGCACCAGGACCTCCAGTGTGGTCAGCAGCTCCGTGCCGCTGCCCGGCTCCGCCGCGAGCGCGTCCAGGACGTCCAGGTCTCCGATGCCGGCGATGGCGGGGCCGGACAGTTCCCTCGCGAGCACCTCGAAAGCGCCGAGCGAGGAGTGGTAGATCGCGGGCTCCTCCGCGACCGGGGCCAGCCCCACATCCGAGCGCGAGGTCCCCGCGAACCGCAGCGCATGCAACGCACCCTCCCAGGAACGCGGCGCCTCCGCCGCCGTGACCTCGGGACCGACCCCGATCCGGAAGCCCGCCGGGGCGAGCAGCCGCTCGGGCAGCGGGCCCGCCACGGCCACCGCGTGCACCGAGCCGAGCGCGGCCGTCCGGCGTCGGCCCGCCGGGGCGGGTGGGAGCCGTTCGAGAACAGGCGTCAGCCCCTGCGGGCCGTGCCCGCCGTCGACGGCCAGGACGGTGAGCGGGCCCGAAGGCGCGAAACCCAGCGACCGCAGTGCGCGCGCCCGCTCGGGCAGCGGGGCGGTGGAGCTGATGACGGTCTCCAGCAGCGCCGGGTCGAGCGGCACCGCCTCGCTTCCGCGACGGCTCAGCACGGTGTCGCAGGCCAGCGCCAGCCGCTCCAGGAGCAGTTCGTCGAAGGGCTGCGGCCCACCCTCACGCGCCAGCCAGGCACACTGCCCGCCGCGCAGCTCCCGAACGGCCGCGCCCGGGGGAGGCCCGCCCGAGCGGGTACTGCCGTCCGGCCCGGCCGTCAGACCGTCGGGACCGGGCCCGGACAGGCCGACGGGACACTCGGCGACCCGGGCCGCCATCCCCAGTACCCCGTCGAGCCCCAGCCGTTGCTCGACGAGGGTGTCGAAGAAGCCGATGAGCCGCATGGCGCTCTCCGCCCCGGCACTGAGCCCGGCCAGTCGCAACACGAGACCCCGCATGTGCCCACCCCGATCTCCCCGTCGCAGAGTGTTGTGATCTTGCGACGAGTCTCGTCCACTGCGGCGGACCGGGGAAGAGGCACGGGCCGGCCGGGGCCACGCCGCCCGTGCCCGCCGGTGCTCGTCGAACCGGATGGCCCCGGCCGCCGCGTACGTCGCGAGGCATTCGGGACACCCGGGGCCGGCAGTCCGCCTCGGGGGTCAGGCGCCCGCACGCACTGCGGCGACGAGCCGTGGCACGAGGCTGTACTGCTCGGGGTCGGCACCTTCGCCGAACTCCTGGCACTCTCGCGGGAACGCTGACCGACACCGGGAATGCCGACCGGTCCGTCAGTCCGCGGCGACGGGCCGGTGCGGGCACTCATCACCCGTGCGCTCGCGGTCCGGGCATTCGCGGTCCGGACAGTCGGCCGGCAGCAGTTCCACCACGGCATGACCGAGCCGGGGGCGGATCCACTCACCGTCGCGGCTGATACCGAGCACGCCCCCGAGAAAGGCCATCCGGTGAACCCCGGCCGGCGTCTCCCAGTGGAACGGGACATGCGAGAGGTGCGAGGGAAACTCCTCCTCCACGGAGGTCCCGGGGCCGAACGACCTCTTCGGAACGGGGCCGTCGTCGGTGTAACGGTGGGCGAAGAAGGCAGTGATCCAACCCGTGACCCGATCCCCGCCGGACGCCGACTCCCACTTGTACAGCGAACGCCAGAAGTCCTTGTCCGCTCCCCACCCCGAGGCTGTCGCGCCGATCGTGTCCAACACGGGGTGCAGGGCCCTGAACCACGGCCGCAGGCCGTCGAACCACTCCTCCAGTTCACGTACGCGACCTGCCAGCAGGCGCCAGTCCCGACCGGAGCCCTCCAGCCTGATCCGAGGGATGCCGCAGAGCGAGATCCACCGGAAGCGGTAATAGGGGCTGACCGCGTCCATCAGGGACACCAGCGCGGCCGTGGCGTCGCCGGGCGTGGTGGTGGAGAACGTGGGCTGGAACAGATCCGCCACGTCGTCCCCGATCCGGGTACGCAACGGCTGCTGGACCAGGTTGATCGAACGCTCCCAGTCCAGCGCCGCCAGATCGTCACGGACGGCGATCTCCTGCTGCTCGCCGGGTGCGGTGGTGAACAGCCCCTCGTACGTACGGGAGTTCAGCCGGATGTGGACGGCCGTCTCGTGCACGATCGCGTACCAGAGCAGGTCTGGCGACAGGCTCAGGGGCAGGTGGGCGGTGAAGCACAGGTGGATGGCGCGCAGCAGGAGGCTGGAGGTGGGTTCGCCGGCCTCCGGGTCGCGACCGGGCCGGCCGATGAGCCGGTCGGTGCTGCGGTGGTGGAAGTGGGCCGGACCTGGCAGCGCCGCCCGCAGAAAGCGTTCGTTACCGATCTCGGTGAGCTCGGAGGCGAGCCGGAAAGCAACGGCATCGGCCTTGGCCCGGTCATCGGGGTCGGCTTCCTCGCCGAGCGGCAGGTTGATCTCGACAGCCATGCGCACCCCCGGGAACAACCCTCACCAGCAACGACCGGCCCCGATTCTAACGAACCGGTGCGCCCGGGGGCGGTTGCCATCGCCCCGGGGCCGACGTCAGCCGGGGAGCATGGCACGCCGCCCGGGAGCGGCGGAGGACTGCATGGTCATCCCGCCGTCGACGACGAGGAGTTGGCCGGTGAGGTAGCGGGACTCGTCGGAGGCGAGGAACACCATGGTGTGGCCGATGTCCTCGGGAGAGCCCAGGTACGGCAGGGCGTTGCCCCTCCGCAGTGCCTCGACGACGTCCTCGGGGAGGTTGTTCTCCAGGGCGGGGGTCATGACCGCGCCAGGGGCGATGGCGTTGCAGCGCACGTTCTGCGGCCCGTACTGGACGGCGATCGACTTCGTGATGCTGACCACCGCGGCCTTGACGGCGCCGTAGGACGTCTGCAGGACATCGCCGACGAGGGCGGCCACGGACGCCGTGTTGATGATGGATCCGCCACCGGCGCTGATCATGTGGGGCACCGCGTGCCGGGCACCCAGCAGGGTGCTGCGCACATTGAGGGCGACGGCCCGGTCGAACTCGTCCATGTCCATGCGGAGCAGGTCCAGGTCCTTGCGCGGGTTCGTTCCGCCGACGTGGCTGCACAGGACGTGCAGGCCGTCGAATTCACTGATGGTCGCGGCGACCATGTCGGCGACCGAGCCCTCGTCGGTGACGTCCACGGTGACCGGAAGCGCCCGTCCGCCCGCCGCCTCGATGACAGCGGCGGTCTCCTCGGCGGCCTGGGTGTTGTGATCCGCGACCACGACGCGAGCGCCCTGCCGGCTCATCAGTTCGGCGGCGGACCTTCCGATCCCGCTGCCCGCGCCGGTGATGATTGCGACCTTGTCCTTGAGGCGTTCCATGGCCATGTCCTTTCGTCGTACCTGTTGGTGCTGTGGTGCTGTGGTGCTGTGGTGCTGTGGTGCTGTGGTGCTGTTGGGTTTGTTGGTTCAGCGCTTTGCGGCGGCGGCCCGGGGGTGTGTCGCATTTGTTCCGGCGTCTTGCTCCGCGGAGGAGCGCCGGGTGGGTCGAAGGGACAGGTCCGTACGGTCGGATGCGTAATGGCTGTTTCATCCCCGGGCTGGTCTGCACTCATGTGGGACTCCATGCCTCGGGTGCGCCGAGAGCTGGGGCGGTGCGGATGCACAGGATCGATAAGCATCATGCACATAATATGTAAGATACATGTGATGTGCATGATGCACAAATGCTCGCCCGCGGCCGTGACTGCCGTGGCCGCCGGGACAGGGCGGGAATGCGGGATGATGAGTGGGAACCGACGGTGGAAGAGGACCAGGCACATGAGTGAGCAAGAGCACCGGTTGAGCGATCTGGAACGGGAGCTGACCTTGCTGTCCCGGCATTTCGTCGCCGCCCGGGGCCCCCGCATCGGCCAGAGCCTGGAACGCTCGGCCTACGTCCTGCTCACCCGACTCGAAGTCGGTGATCCGCTCACGCTCAAGGAGCTGGCGCACACCTTCCAGGTCGATGTCTCCACCATCAACCGCCAGGTCAGCGCGATGCTCCGCAATGGCCTGGTGGAGCGCATCCCCGATCCCGACGGGGGGATGGCCCGGAGGTTCCGTCCCACCGCGCTCGGCCTGGAACGCCTGGAGGCGGATCGCGCCATCAGCCGGGCGGGGACCACCCGCCTCATCGAGGCGTCGGGGTGGTCGGGGGAGCGAACCGAGCAGTTCCTCACCCTGCTGGTGGAGTTCAACCAGAGCATCGAACAGCTCGAAGGTCTCACCTGGTCCCGCACGGGCCGGCCGGACTCCCCTTCGGTCACGTCCTGACCGGACACGCTCCTGAGCCGTCCCGCTTGCCCGATTCACCGGCTCGGGTATTCGCCCGCCGGGCCTCGCTGCGGTCGGGCAGGGCTGTCGACGGGTCGGCCGGGCCCGTGAGCGGAGCGGCTCTTCGGGTGCGCCGTCCGGGTCGGCCGTTCGTGACTCATCGGGGTTGCGGTGGGGGAGGGTTCCGGCATGCGGGTGACCGAGGAGTGCGGCGACGAACACGAAGACCGGCCCGGCGTCCTGCTGGCCGACGGCACCGAGCCGGGCCCGGTGTACTTCGATGCCGGAAGCGGGCCGACGGTGCATCAGAACACTGACCGGTACGTCCACGACGGCACGCTTGGCGCTCCGGTCGCCACCGGGATGCGCGGTACGTCTTCGTGCGGCCGGTGCGGCACACCCCGCTACCCGCTTGACCGGGAGGCTGCCGAGCGGCGGAAACCGTACCTGTTCGACACCAGCGGCCCGGAAGACGACCGGGACGCCCACATCACCGACGTACAGGCCCGCGCCATTCCCCTGCCGGTGGACCTCGCCGCCCTCCTCGACCAGGTCCAAACGCGTCTTGCCGCGCTGACCGCCGACGAGCCACTGGCCGCGATCCGGGCCGCCGCCACCCTGGAACGCATGACCCGGAGCGCTGCGGCGGATGCCGTGTACAACCTCGACACCCTGGACGGGCCGGATTGGGACAGCGTCGCCCAGGCGCTCGGCGTCAGCCGGCGGACCGCACGTTCCCGTCCCACCGCACGTTCCCGTCCCACCGCACGTTCCCGTCCCACCGCACGTTCCCGTCCCACCGCACGTTCCCGTCCGACCCATTACGCACTCCGCCGCTGACCGGTTCGCGCGCAGCCACCCCGGCCGTGGCTGTTCAGCGCTCGCTGCCGCCCTGCAAGGCCTTCTCAAGGAGCGTGAACGACTTGGGTACGCCGCCCGGCTGTTGCTTGCCCGCCTTGTGGCCGACGACCCGGTAGCCGTCGTTCACGTAATAGGCGCTCAGGGTGGCGTTCCCGGCCAGACAGTCCAGACGGACGAACGCCCGCCCCGCCTCGGCCACCCGCTGCTCCGCGGCCCGTAGCAGTCGCCGCCCCGTACCCGGCCGGGTGCTGCTGCGGTCCACCATCAGCCGGTGCACATAGCCGGCCACCGGCGGCTGTGGGCCCCACGCGTCCTCGTCCGCCCACCACAACTCCCATGCCCCGGCCGGGCGGCCGTCGGCCTCGGCGATCCAGACCTCACCACTCGCCATGATCCGGCGGAAGTGGTCCTCGTCCAGCTCGCCGGGCTGCCATTGGCCGGTGATGCCCCGGGCGAGCATCCAGCGAGCGGCGTCGTCGCGCAGCCGGACGAGAGCGGGCAGGTCGGTGTCGTCGGCGAGGCGGAAGCGGAGATCGTTCATGCCACGATCCTCGCACTGCGCCGAGTCGGGCCGTACAGGGCCGCCATCACTGTGAGCTCCCGAGAACCTGTGGTTCCGAGAACCCAGGACAGGAGCCGACCTGTACGGGCCCTGACGCGAGCCACCCCGAGGGCGCCGAGCTCGGAACGGGGGGCACCGGGACCGGCCAGGACGTTCAGCGGTACGGAGATCTCCACCGGCCGACGCCGCGATGGCGGCGGTGTTGGTGACACCGGGGACGAAGATGCCGTCCGCGTCCGCATCGACGTACAGGTGCGCCGGGCCAGGGTCTCATCGAGCCGGGTGTCAGGATCGCCGAGCCCGAACAGGAAGGTGCCGATACGGGCGTTGAGGAACAGGTCCGCGCCTGGCCGGTCGGCTGCCTGCCTCCCTGCCGGGCTGCGGCCAGTCGCTTCGCCGGATCTGCTGAGGGGCGGGCGCCGTCTTCGACGTCGATACCGACGGCACCCGTCGCGTTCACCTCGGCGACGGTCTCCGCGACGTCGGCGGTGACCGGAGCGGCGGCGATGCGCGCGATGAGTTCCGGAGCCTGCTCGCGGGCGAGGGAGTCACCGTCCGGAGTCCCAGCGACCAGGCGCCACCGGCACCGGAACCGGTGGTGGCGCCGCGGTCTCCACGCCCGGAGGCGTTCCGAAGCCGGCGACCTAGCGGAACTCGTGGACGAGCTGGATCTCACCGACGATATGGGTGTTGAACTCGTCGAGCTCCTCGGCCGGCACCCACAGCTCAAGGATCGTCCGCCCGCCGGCCTGCTGGACGGGGTAACGGCGCAGGAACTCCGAATCGACCTCGAAGCGCGTGACGAACCCGGCCCCGTCGTGCTTCACGTTCCAGTCCCTGGCGATCCGGATCGCGTAGTCCTCGTTGAGGACCGGGTAGAAGATGGGCTGTTCGGGAAGACGGGGCGGCCACGCACGCCAGTCCAGCTCCCGGACCAGATCCAGCTCCTTGGGGCCGGTCGGGCGCCAAAGGGTCGTCGTTGCCTGCCGGCTGCTCATGGGAATCGCTCTCCGGAACTCGGATGCCGCTGGAGCGGCTGGTCGGGGTACCGGGGCCGGACGATACCCGCGCGAGAAGGCTGTCGGCCACGACGTTTCCGTACCCCGGCCGGCCCTGTCGTGCATGGCGCTGTTGCCCGGCGTCAGGACAACACCTCGCGCAGCCAGACCCGTTCCGCGCGGCTGGTGGCACGGGCGATGGTGAGCATGCCGCGACGGTACGGGTCGCTGGTGTCCTCGACACCGAGCGGGAGGTCACCGTCGTGGAAGAAGCTTGAGGGCTGGTCCAGGAATTCCAGCCGCCGCCGCAGCACCGCGTGCTGGTCGGCGGTGTCGGGAAGCTGGGAGAGGAAGGCCAGGACCGTGAAGTACCGGGTGCTGTCACTGATCTCCAGGCCGTCGGCGTCCCGCAGCCGACGCAGCAGTTCGGTGCGGCCGGGGGCGGTCAGACTCAGGGTGTGCCGCTGGGCGGCCGAGGCACCCGGTTCCGCCCGGCGGTCCAGCAGCCCGGCCTTGACCAGGCGGTTGATCGCCGGGTAGAGGCTGCCGTCGCTGACCGGCCGGGCGTGGCCGGACAAGTGCGCGATGCGGCGGCGCAGTTGATAGCCGTGCAGGGGCTCGTCGGCCAGGAATCCCAGGATCGCAAGTTCCAGCATTTTGCTACTCTCGCACATCGAAACGATGTATCTCGATTCGAGGTAGGTGGAGTGATGGTGGCGTATACCGAGGAATGGGTGACCGCGCGGGCGCGCGACGCGTACGAGCACGGCCGGGCATCGTTCGACGTACGGCCGGAGCGGGCGGCGCTGCTCGTCATCGACATGCAGGACGAATTCGTACGGCCGGAATGGAGCCCCTACTGGGTGCCCGCGGCCACCCGGATGGCGCCCCGACTGCATCAACTGGTCGAAGACTGCCGAGCCGCCGCGGTCCCGGTCATCTGGACCGTCTTCGACGACACACATCTCGGCCTGGACCGGCCGCGCGCCCTGCGCCACCTCCCGCACGCCGACACCGACTGGCGCCGACCGGGCCCGGCCGAGGTATGGGCCCCGATGCACCGCCGCCGCGACGAGGCCCTGATCCGCAAGCCGTCCTACGGCGCGTTCTACGACACCCCGCTCGACACGATGCTGCGCAACCTCGGCCGCGACACGGTCATCGTCACGGGAACGCTCACCAACTACTGCTGCGGCACAACGGCGCGGCAGGCGTATGAACGCGGCTACCAGGTCGTCTTCGGAGCCGACGTCACGGCCACCGACGACGAGTCCCGCCAGGAGCCCGAACTCGCCGTCCTGCGCAAGGGCTTCGCCCTGGTGCTGACCGCCGAGGAGATTGCGGACCGGCTGAAGGACGTCAACCCGATGCCGGAAGGCGGAGACAGGGAGAGGGCCGCTTGATGCGGCACTCGGCTCGGGCGGGCGCGTGGCGCGCACCCGGCCCCGGGCAGGCGGATGGCGCGCGACGTGCGATGTGCTCCTGCCGAGTTCGACTTCGCGCTCCGGCAAATGGCGTAACCGCCGCTGGGCCGCGCTCGCGATGATCAATAACGTGACGCCCGGCGCGTGACCTCGCGCCTGTCGGACAGAGAAGGCGAGCGACCCCAGTGGAACTCCCGATGTTGCAGCGCATGGCCTCTATCACCGCGGCGGCCGCGCTGCTGACGATGCTCGGCAGCGCCCCGGCAGGCGCGGACGCCGGCCAATGGCAGAAGGTCGGCGGTGACGCCCGTAGCGGAGTCAGTGGTCTCGCGTACCAAGGCCGCACCGCGGACGGGCGAGGGGTGTACGCGCTGGCTGTGCACGACAACAAGCGGTCGGGGCAGCAGCGCCTGTCCCTGATCACCCACCGGGAGGGTTCCGACGGAGTCTCCCCGATCGCCTGGGACGGGCCGGAACCCGTCGACCTGGAGGCCATCGAGGCCATCCCCGGGATGCCCGGGGAGTATCTGGCGCTCGCCAGCCGCGGCATCGTCTACCGCCTGAAGGTCTCCGGCGCCACGGCGGAAGTCGTCGACTACACGCCGCTGCCCGGGATCGCCGAGGGAGATGATTTCGAGAGCTTCGCGCTCGTCGCCCGGGACGGGAAGCTCGCCGCCCTGTGGGCCGACCGGGGAGCCGGTCCGGGCCGTCCCGCCACGCTGAACGCGTCGCCGTTGTCGTTCGCCCCGTGGGGGCAGCCGCAGTTCGGTGCCGTGACACAACGGTCCTACGTGGCGACGTACCCGACCGGCGAGGGCACCCGGCACATCTCCGATATCTCGGTGACCGGCTCCGGCCGGATCATCGTGAGCTCGGCGGCGGACGCCGGTGACGACGGCCCGTTCGACTCCGCGGTGAGCGACGCGGGCCGGGTGACCGTGTCGGCCGCCGGCCGGGTGCGGGTCACGCTCTCGGCGTCCCCGACGGTGCTGGGGACGTTCCCGCAGTACAAGATCGAGGCAGTGGAATGCCTGCCGGGCTCCTCCGACGCCCTTCTGGGCACCGACGACGAGAACCTCGGCGGCTACGTACGGACCGTCCCGCTCTGCGGAGCCTGACCCCGGTAGCAGCACCGCCACCGGCACCGTGTGATGTGACGCCGGCTTTTACGATCCGCACATGGACCGTGGGGGCCGGCGTTGTCGTACGGGGTGGACGCGGCCCGGCGGGTGCTGAGTGAGCAACGCTCGGGCCGCGCCCACGAACAGGCCGCCGGAGCCCGAAGGAAGGGGGAGGGATTCCGGACGGCGGACCCCGGTATTACCGGGCCGCTACGCGGTGGGAACTCTGCGGGCGTAGGTGAGGAACGCTGCCCCGGACTTCAGGACGGTGTGGTCGGTGAGATCCCAATTGCACGGGTCGAAGACTGCCTTGTGGGAGAAGAGCGGAATCCCGGAGCCGATGGTCATCGGGCTCAGCTTGATGACCATCCCGTCTATCTCGGAATACAGCGCACCGGCCAGCTCGGCACCACCGACCAGCCAGATGTCCTTTCCGTCCTGCTGCTTCAGCTGCCTTACCGTAGCTGCCGGATCGTCGGCAACCAGTTCCACGTCCGGGTCCGGGCTCTCGCCCAGCGTCCGGGAGAACACCAGATGCCGCAGGTGGGGGTATGCGTTGGTGAGACCGGCCTTGAGCCCGATCTCGTAGGACCGCCGGCCTTCGACGACAGTGTCGAAATGGGTGCCGCCGTCCGTGATGGAGAATGCGGCACGGGCCGGACCGGGAAGGGTCTCCGGGTACTCGGTGATGATGTGCCGAATGTAGTCCTCGGGAATCGGCCAGAAACCGTCCGGACTCGATGGGTCGGAACCGTCCGGTCCCGCAATGAATCCGTCGAGAGAGGACGCGACGTAGTACACAAGCTTGCGCACGGACGACCTTCCGTTCGATCGATTGGTAAGCGGCGATCGGCGTGCGGTGCGAAATGAACGCAAGCCGGACGCCCAAGTGCCTGGAGTCTCCATGATCACGGCGCGCTTGTCACGGCCGCGGCCACGACCTCGACGTCGCGGCCGTGCGTCCCGGGGCCTCGGCTAGGGTCGGCCGCATGACCTGGAGCGAGACCGAGTACGTCGAGTATCTTCGGGCCGAGCGGCGTTGCTACGCGTGGCTGATGCAGCGGCACGGCGACCTGGCACCGGCAGAAGCGTGGGCGGCGGCCTTGGACCGCTACCCGTACGAGCCGAGCGACGCGCCGTACCGCGGCCTCATCTTCCACGACGAGGCGTGGCACTGGGCGATGCTCGCGATTCACGGAGATCGGTACACCGTGGAGCACCCCGAGCTGGCCCACCCGTCAGCCGAGTACATGGCTCTTGAATGAACAGCGGCCGACGGCGCAGGTGGGGCGGGCGCGCTCCCTCATCACGGGGGCGCCGCCCAGGCGGACTGCACACGGCTCCAGGCGGCGTCGGCAGGCATCTGCGCCCCCGGAGTCGGTCCGGGCCGGCCCCGCGCGAAATCCGGCGGCCTCGCGGCAGGAGAGCTGCGGAGCAATGACCTGCCGCGAGGCGACCAGGAACGGGTCGTCAGGACATCGCGAACTTGGCGACGTACTCGTCGAACGGCTCGATGCCGACCTGCGCACGCAGCTCGTCCATGCGCTCGGGCTCTTCGCAGGGCCACGGAACCGGTGACCCGTCCTTCACACCGGCGATCTGAGTGCCGTAGACCTGTTTGCGACCCTCATTGACCAGCGTGCGGTCGCGCAGAAAGGCCAGCTCACGCCGGTCGGCCGCGCCTGCCGACACCGACTGTTGCATCAGATGGAGGGCACGACGCTGGACGTCGAGCTGCCGGTCTGCATGCTGGGCGATCAACCACGCCGCGCGTGCCGCCTCCTCGCCGACGAGTTCTGCTGTCGGCCAGCCGTACTCGTCCATGATCTCGCCGAGCCGGTCACCGTGCCGTGCGGTCAAGCGGCGCCACGCCAACTGCTCGGCCGGGTCATCACTGTTCGCACCGACCGAGGACCGGTGATCGGCCGCAGCCATGTCCGTGAGTTCCACCGCCAGCGCGGCAACGTCGTACGCCACTTTCAACTCCCTTAATGTGTAGCTTCGTTGTGCTCTTCGACCGCAACCCTAAAGGCGCATATCGGGTGTAGAGATCATTCTGGAGAACGGTGACAGGGGCCTCCTCGCACCGGGATAATGGATCTACGCTCGGATCGGCGAAGGCGGCAGGAGCGAACTCGTCATGGCCCCGTCAACACGCTTCCATTGCGGACGGTCACGTGATCCGCTGGACGCGCCCTAGTGATCCATCGCCGCCACGACGTAGACGCACGCGAGAATCGCGATCACGCAGATCATGGCCAGGGCGATCAGTGCGCAGCCGAGCACCCCTGTTGTCCCGGCGATCGCTGCCCAGCCGAACCGTGTTGCCCGGTCGGCCCGCTGGACCGCGTCGTGGTAATCGCTGTCGTCGTGCCAGTCGTGATCAGCCATGTGTCACCCCTTTCCGGACCCTTCGGTCCGGCCAACTCTCACAGAACGCGGATGGCACTGGTACGCGGGGACGGTGTGATCGCCAGGACGGGTTCTGGCCCTGTCCGACAGGTGGTCACCATTCGGCTGGCTGGTGACCTTGATCAATGGCCTTGCCGCAGTGGTGCAGCGCCAGTGATGCTGGGCCGGTGCCAGGACAGCGGAAGAGGAAACGCCAGCGGCAGGCTGTAGCTCGTGCCTGCCTCGGTGCAGGTCACTGGGAGGTGCACTTCGAGACGCGGGACGAGACGGAGTGGCGTGCTCACCTGAGTCATCTGCGTGCCGGGCCGGAGCGGATCGACTGGGCGATGACTCGGATCGACACTCTCTGCGGGCGCCTGGTGCGCCCGACCACGTACCGGTTGAGTTTGTTCGTGTCCGACCCTGCGCCGCCGATGGACGACTCTCCGTGAATACTTGCTTGCAGGTTGCGCGCCACGGGGCCGATGGTGGCTGCATGCATGGCATGAACCTTTCCGATGGGGTCGTAGCTCTTTCTCCTCTGCGCTTGGACGATGTCGACGCGCACCTGGCGGGCGAGGACGAACTCCTGGTCCGGTGGCTCAGTGGGGAACCAGCAACCCGGGCCGGTACCGAGGCGTACTTCCGCCACTGCATCGAGCAATGGGCCACGAGTGGACCGCTGCGTGCCTTCGGGATCCGGACGGCTGACCAGCAAACCCTGGCGGGTTACATCGACCTGCGATTCGATGTGGCGGGCTTGGAGCCCGGGCAGGCCAACATCTCCTACGTGCTCTACCCGGCCTGGCGGGGGAAGGGACTGATGACCCGTGCTGTCCGCCTGATCTGCCGGTACGCCGCAGCCGAAGGGGCGGCTCAAGGAGTGATCCGGGTGGATCCGGGAAACGCCCCGTCGGCAGCGGTCGCGCGACGGTCGGGCTTCACCTATGACAAGCAGCTTCTGGAGGCGGATGGCCACCGGACCGACTGGTATCTCATGGGCCTGCCCGACGGAGGCGGCGGTTCCCGCCGGGAGGATTCCTAGTGCCCCCGCGAACCCCTAGGGGAACCCGGTAGCGCCCGCCCCACGCAGGGCGGGCGGCTGGCCTCATGTCCTGGTGGAGCCGTCAACAGGCACGATCCACACATGACTTCACAGCGCTCCCACACCCCGGCCCGTTTGCTGATCGCTGCGGCCGTCCTCGGCACCGGTGCGGCCCTGACCGTACCCGCACCGGCATCGGCGGAGGCCTCGGCCGTGTACGCCCAAGCCCGGCCGACCGCGGCCCAGCAGGCATCGATCCCCGGCACCCGTACCCGGTCGGCACAGGCCGGATCCGTCGTCTCCTCGCGGCGGATTGCCGATCTGACAGCGCAACAGGTGGTCTCGGAACTACAAGGAAAGATCGACTCCTCCCAGGTGCGATATGGAGTGACGGCATACCAGGTCGTCTACCGCACCACGAACAGCACGGGCGAGCCCACCACTGCGAGCCAGCTCCTCGTATTGCCGAAGACCTTCGGCCGTCGTCTGCCGACCGTCTCGTGGCTGCACGGCACCATCGCCTACCGCAAGGATGTCGCGTCGGAGAACCCCGCTGCCGACGACCGGCTCGCCGCGTACCTGCTCGCATCGACCGGACGTGCGGTGTCGGCGCCCGACTACGTGGGCCTCGGCGCGGGCGAGGGCTTCCACCCGTACGGCGACCCACGGGCCACCGTTGCCGCCACTGTCGACGGGCTGCGCGCGGCACGTGCCTTCGTCCGTCGAAGCGGCCGGGAGCTCGATCGTAAGGTCCAGGTCAGTGGGTTCTCGCAAGGCGGGCCCGCGACCATGCTGGTCGGCCGGGCCCTCCAGGAGGAGGGCGCTGACCGGTACTTCCGGCTCGGAGCGCTCGCGCCGGTCGCCGGGCCTTTCCATCTGTCCGCCTTCGAGGCGGCCGCGGCGGACGACAAGATCGCCAAGTCCGGCCTCTACCTCGCCTACTTCGCAACTGCCTGGAACAAGACCTACGGCCTCTACGGCTCGCCGGGCGAAGCCTTTCGCGCACCGTACGACCGGATCGTGGAGGAGCTCTTCGACGGCGATCACACGACCGAGCAGATCGCCGGTGCGCTGCCGCCCGCGTCCAAGGACCTGTTCACCGAGAACTTCCTGGACAGGATCCGCACACCCGGCGGTGTCCTCAAGAACCGACTGCACGCGCTGGACACCACTTGTGACTGGAAGCCGGACGTACCCGTGAGCCTCTTCCACGCCCGCGGTGACAAGGACGTCGATGCCTCCCACTCCGCTTACTGTGCCGAGCAGTTGACGGACAACGGCGCCGACTTCCGGCTCACGGACGTCGGTGAGTACGACCACAACAAGTCGGTGGGGCAGGCTCTTCCGCGCATTGTCCGCTTCTTCGACGAGGTCGCCGACGCCGACGCCGACCGAGAGGCCCCGGGCAGGCCTCGGACGCGCTGATGCCTTGATCCTTCCGTGTCCGTTCCGGTTCAATCGGCGGATGACCGGTACCGATGCCGACCTTGGGCCCTGGGCCGCACTGCCCGAGAGTTTTCATCCTCGTGAGCGCATCGTCGACGCATGGGTGTGCGGCCTGGGTGTCAACCCCGCAGCCCCGGCGGAGGTGCTGATCAGCCTCTTCGACGTGGGGAAGAAGCCGTCAGCGTACTTCCTGTACCGCGATGACCTTCCGGCCGGTGTTCTGGACGCGGCGGCCGTCCACCCCGCGAGAGGGGTCCGCGGCGTCGCGGCGGAATCGGGGAGACTTTCGCCCGCGCAGTGGAGCCGACTCCTGGACTTCACCGCGGAATCGCCGTACCGCAGGGCTCTGGAAGAAATGGCAGCGGAACAGGCGGCGCGCCGCGAGACCGGGGTGCGAGTCGGTGTCGAGCCGGCGCCGGACTCCGAGTCCCGACCGCCGTCGAACCCGGCCGAGATCGAGGCAATGGCGGCGACCGTTCCCGACATCGCCGCTGAGGATGTCACCTACGCGGTGTGGTGGATCGCCGCCCTCCACACCGACGCCGACGCGATGCGCCGGCTCGCCGTGTCACCGAACCTGCGGATCCGCCGCAGTGTGGCCCGCGCCCCGCACCTCCCGCCTGACGTCGTGGACCTCCTCGCCCACGACGAGGACCGCGTCGTGCGCCTCTTCCTGACCGAGTCCTGTGACGACGCTCCGGCGAACCTGCTCCTGGAAGTGTGGAGCTGGTGGTCCGGCAGCTTCTCCTTCCCGGGACGCCCCCGCAACCATCCGAACTTTCCCCGTCAAGACCTCCTCCGCTTCGCCGAGGACCCGCGGCCCCGGATGCGCCTTCTGGCGCTCGACGACCCCGCATCGTGCGCCGCTCTCGTGGAACGGTTCAGCCGCGATCCCGACGCGCAGGTGCGCGGTCGCGCTGCCGGTGACCCACGTCTTTCGCCCGATTCCGCTGTGAGGTTGGCCGCCGATTCCGATCACGGTGTCCGGTGCTCAGCCTGGAAGAACCCTGCCCTGCCGCCTGAAGCCCTGATCACTCTGCTCCTGGATGAGCACAGTGCCGAGTCCGCCGCCGAGAACCCGTCGATTCCGGTGGCAGCGATGCACCGCATGATCGGCCTGGCCACGGCGCGTCCCTGATCCAGGGCGACGAGAGGGGGTTCCGTACGCTGCGGACATGAGCGTGCGGACATGAGCGTACGCGTCGGCGATGTGGGGCGCCGCCCGATCAAGCAGGACCTCACCGCCCGGCGCGAGGCCCTGCACGGTCCGGACTGTCCGGGCCGCCCGGACTGCCCGGACTGCCCACACGGCTCCTCACGGCAGTGCTGCCCGACAGAGACGGCATCCTGCGCGCACGCCGGCAGACCGAGCCGACGCCCGGCGACCGGGGCCGGGCCTTCCCGAAGTCCCTACGGCGCGGTCAACCAACGTCCTGCGCTGGCTCTCCGCGTACACGGCCTCGGTCACCGGCGACGTCGTGTACTTCCTCGCCCTGTCCTGGGGGCCACCCGGTCCGGTGGGCCGTCGCAGGCGGGCCTGGTGGTCGCGGCCGGGGCGCTTCCCCGGGCGGCGCTCATGCCCGGCGGGGGCGTGGTGGCCGACCGGTGCGTTCACGGCGGCGGGGGTCCTCTTCGCCGTCTCGCTCGTCTTCCTGCTCACCGTACGGATCGCCACACCGACCTCGGTGCCTCGCCGCACCTCCGCCTGGCGTGAGTTGGGTGACGGATTGGGCTACGTACGCCGCCACCGGATGCTCGCACCCCTGGTCACGGTGATCGGTCTGAGCGAGATGTGCTTCAGCGGTCCCGTCGCCACCGGCCTCGTGCTCCTGGCGGACGAACGCGGCTGGGGCGCTTCGGGGATGGGCTGGGTCGCGAGCGCGTTCAGTGTCGGAGGAGCGGCCGCGGGATTGCTGCTCACCGTCTCGCCCCGGATACCGCTCGCCGGGCCGGCGATGTCCTGGGCACTGCTCGTGACCGCTGCGGGAGCGGTCGCTCCGGGGCAGGCTCCCTCATTGCCCGCCGCTGTGGCGTTCGGTGCGCTGATCGGCCTGACGAGCGGGTTCACCACGGTTGTGACGGGTGCCCTGATCCAGACGGAGACCGACCCCCGATACCTTGGCCGGGTCACCTCGGTCACAACCCTGTGCACACTGGTACTCGCCCCCGCACTCTTCCCGGCCGTCGGTGTGACGGTGGCTCTGTGGGGCGCGGACGTGTTCTTCGCCGGGTGCGGCGCCTCGCCGCAGCGCTCGGCCTGACAGTCCCCGTGCTACGACGCGCCGAACTCCAACCGCCCGGGCCTGCCGAGCCGAGCGGACAGTGACCGGCCCGCCCTCTGCTTCCGCCCCCGCTCGAGTCGGCTGCGTCGAGGAACGGGCGAGGCTCCGCGTGGCTCGGTGTATGCGCCGGCGCCGGCTACACCGGGGGCAGAAGTGCCAGCGCCTGCCTCGCGTTGTGGTCGGCAACACTCCGCATGAACGCACGGTCGGGGAAGTCACCGTCGAGAAGACGCAGGGGACCGGCCACCAGCGACAGCCGCATCGCGAGCATGTAGAGGTCGAGCCGCCGGGGATCGAGGCCGGGCCGCTCCAGTACGGTGTACCGCTCGCCGAAGCGGAGCCGGAGGAAGACGTGCTCCCACTCGACGTCGAAGTACATCAGGTCCTCGATGTCGATCAGGACGGGGCGCCCGTCGGCATCGACCAGAACGTGGTCGGGGCCGAGCTCGCCGTGGACCAGCCCGTACTCCGTGCGAGGCCCTACCCGTTCGGCCAGCTCTCCCAGACGGTCGCGCAGTGCGGCTTCAGCCGCCGCGATGCTGCCGTCACGCCCCGCCGCCTCCTTGAGGTCCTCCAGGGCGCGATCGAGGGCCCGACGCTCGCACGGGATCCCGGACACTCCTTCGCCCCGCTCCAGCAGGTCCACCCTGCCGTAGTTCCGTGCCTGGCTGCGGTGCATCACGCCGAGCATTTCGGCAAGATCGCCGAGCGCCCCCGACGCGCGCTCGGGATCACTCTCGAAGAGGGCTTCGAGCGTGCCACCGGTCACGTCCTCGACCACGGCGACGTCCGCCGGATACCGGCGCCGGCTGTCGTCCGCCAGGAGCACCTGGGGAACCCGCACTCCGAGGCTGTGCAAGGTCCGCTGCGCGGCCAGGAACGGGTCCATCCCGGAGGCGGGCGCGAAGGGGTCGGCCGGATCCTCCGCCCGCGTGGCCGGCCAGAAGTTCTCATCCTCGGCCCAGCTGTAGACGATCACGCTCTCTGTACGGGGGCCATCGAGCCGAACCCGGTACACGCCCTTCTTGGTTCCCCCGCGCAACCGATCCACCGCGACCGTGCGGCGTCCCGCTCCCAGCGCATCGACTACGAGTTCCGACAGGTTTTCGATGTCCGCGAATCGGCGCATCCGCAGAAGCTACACAAGACTGGCCGAACAGTCACCTCGCTGCTGTGCCCGCTCGATCTCGGCGACCGGGTACGGGGTCTGTTTGCTCTCGGAGAGCAGTTGACGGTGGAACTCGTCCAGAACCACTGCTGTCCGGGCATGTCGGTCGATGACCGCGGCTACGGCGGATGGGACTCTCTCGGATCTTTCGCCCGCGATCCAGTTGCGCAGGAACACCCCGCGCTCCGTGTCGCCGCGCAGGCGGTCGGGCAGATGGTGGCGGATGAGGTGGTTCGCGATGTAGCAGCCGTCGTACGAGAGATGGTCGGAGAGGAACTCGGTCTCGGCTGGCGAAAGTTCGAACTCGGAACTCAGGGCAAGGCCGAAGTCCGCGAAGTAGATCAACCGGCCGTCGGTCAGGACGTTGTTGAAGTGGGCGTCGAAGTGGACGAGCCCTCGGGAGCTCATGAAGTCGGCTCCACGCATCAGGGCTTCCTCCGCCCACGCGTACCTCGGGCCGTACGCGCCTTCTGATGCGGCCGCTCTGCGATCGCTGAGCCAGTCGCCGAGGGTCTGTGGCACGTGTTCCAGGAAGACCACGAGGCTGGACGAGGACCGGCCGATGGCCTCCAGCCGGTCACGAACGGCCGACGAGCCGTCCCAGTGGGCGACCGCCCCGTCGATGCCGCCGAATTCGTCGGCGAATGCCTGGGGAGGGGAGTCCGGCAGGACTCGCCAGTGGTACATCAGCGGAAAGCCCTCGTACTCGCTGCCGAGGACCCAGCCGGTGGTCATGGTGTGCACGGCCAGCTCACGCCATGCGCCGAACCCGGAGGAGCCCGCACCGTACTGATAGAACGTCGGCAACCCGAAGAGGTTCGCCGTCGACCTCACGTTCTCCGCTCGCAACTCGACGTCCGTCAGAGGGACTCGCTTGACGAAGACCCGGGTTCCGCCGACATCGAGCTCTGCCGACCTGCCGCCGATGCCGGACCCGAGAGGGGTGGCCGAGGCCACGACTTCGCCGAGTCGGTGATCGCTGAGCAATGACAAGTGGGTGGAGACAGATCCGTACGCCGCCAGGCGTTCGGTGTGCCGGGGGTCCGGATGGTCCATGAACGACTCCTCAATGCCGGAACCACGACACCAGCGATCTCAGGGGCGTGATCGATCCTATGCCTGGCAGTTGGCAGTCGGCAGTCCGGCTGATGTCCTGAACGCCGATGCTTCGTGGGCGGAGGCGGAATGTCAGCCCCCATCCGTGGAACTCGGCGCGAGGCCCTTCTCCGGCGAAAACTGTGCAGCCGAAACTGAACATATAAACTGTACAGTCATGACTGAAGATTTTACGGTGAGGGCATGGCCGAGAAGACCGAGAACGCGTCCGCGTCCGAGCCCACATCCGCGTCCGCGGTCCGTGCGGCAGGCGCCATCCTCGTAACCGTCGGTCGTCTGCGCCGCCGCATCCGGAGCGTGAACGACTCCGCGGACATCACTCTCTCCCAGGCCTCCGTCCCGGCTCTCCAAGAACGGGCCCGCGACGGCGAGCGATCTCGCGGCCCTGGAAGGCGTACGCCCGCAGTCCATGGCCACCACGATCGGGTCGCTCTCCCGCCTCGGGCTAGTGGACCGTCATGCCGACCCAGAGGACGGCCGTAAGCAGCGCGTCACGCTCACCGACTCCGGCCGTGAACGCGCCGAGGGCGACCGGGAGGCCCGTCACGCCTGGCTGACCCGGGCTCTGGAGGAGCGCTGCACGGAGCGCGAGCGGCAGACGGTCGTGGAGGCGATGGCCGTGTTGGAGAGGCTGATCGAGCCATGAGCGAGGGCAGGCCGCCCCTGCCGGCCGGCGCGACACCACGACGGGGTGACACCGGTCGGAAGCACCCGGGCCACCGATTCGATCGACGCCTGATACCCCCGATGATCCTCGGGTCGGTCCTCAATCCGATCAACTCGACGATCATCGCGGTCGCACTCGTCCCCATCGGCGCCGCGTTCGGCGCCCCGCCCGCGGAGACCGCCTGGCTCGTCTCGGCGCTGTACCTCGCCACCGCGATCGGCCAGCCGGTCGTCGGACGCCTCATCGACCTCTTCGGGCCCCGCCGGCTCTTCCTGATCGGCACCGCACTCGTGGGCGCCGCAGGCGTCATCGGAATGTTCGCCCCCAGCCTGGGGGTCCTCATCGGCGCCCGGGTGGTGCTCGGCTTCGGGACCTGCGCCGGGTATCCGGCCGCGATGTCACTGGTGCGCAGCGAGGCGGACCGTACCGGAGACGACAGCCCCGGCGGAGTGCTCACCGCGCTCGCCGTCGCCAACCAGACCATTGCCGTCATCGGCCCCGCGCTCGGCGGTCTGCTGATCGGCGTGGGCGGCTGGCGCACCACCTTTGCCCTGAACATCCCGCTCGCCGCGGCCGCGCTGATTCTCGGTGCGCTACGGCTGCCGAACACTCCGCGCGCCCTGCCCGGTGGGCCAGGAGGCCCCGGCGGCCACGGGGGCATCGCGGCGCGCCTCGACCTTCCCGGCATCGGCCTGTTCGCTGCAATGCTCGTCACTCTGCTGCTGTTCCTGATGAACCTGAGCGTCCGGTCGCTGTACCTCCTCGCCATTGCTGCCGCGGCGGCCATCGCGTTCGCATGGCGCGAGCTGAGGTCCGCCGAGCCCTTCATCGACCTGCGAGTGCTCGGCGGCAACGCACCCTTGCTCGCCACCTATGGGCGAGCCCTGGTCGCGTACGTCGTCTCCTACGCCTTCCTCTACGGCTTCACCCAGTGGGTGGAGGAGGGCCGCGGGCTTTCGGCCTCCCGGGCGGGACTCGTGCAGCTGCCGATGTTCCTGCTGGCCATCGCCGTCTCGACGCTCACCGGTCGCCGCAAGGCCGTTTGGGGCCGGCTCGTCATCGGCGCCGTCGGCCAGATCGTCGCATGCGCATTGATGCTGTGCCTGAACGCGAGCAGTCCGATCTGGATGCTGCTGGTCGTCGCGTTGGTGTTCGGTGTGCCGCAGGGGCTCAACAGCCTCGCGCTGCAGAACTCGCTGTACCGGCAGGCCGATCCGGAACGCATGGGAGCTTCGTCCGGGCTGCTGCGTACCTTCTCCTACATGGGCTCGATGGTCGCATCCGCCGTCTCGGCGCTCGCCTTCGGCCAACATGCCGACACCGGTGGCATGCACGAGCTGGCCTGGGTGATGGCCGGCGCAGGTCTGCTGTACCTGCTGATCACAGTCCTCGATCGGCGCCTGTACTCTCTCGCTGCCTGAGCATCCGAATACCGCTTCCTGCCAAGGCGATTCAGCAAACCGAAAACAGATCGAAAATAGACCGCTCGTGCACGGCGACCCTTCCATCGAGTTCCACCAGGCCGTTGCCCCGGAGCCCGGCGAGGTCACGGTCCTCAAGAACCGCATCAATGCCTTCGCCGGGAACGACCTGGAGCAGATCCTCGCGGCCGGCGATGTCGGCCACCTGGTGCTCGCCGGGATCGCCACCGGGGGCGTGGTGCTCTCGACCGCCTGCCTCGCGGCCGACCTCGACCACCGACTGACCGTCCTGGCCGACGGTTGCGCCGACCCGGGCCCCGAGCTGCACCGACTGCTCGTCGAGAAGGTGTTCGCCCGGCGCGGTGACGTTTTCACCGTCGACGAGTGGGTGAAGTCGCTGCCCGGCCAACGGGCCTGACGGGCCTGGTGTTGGGTGTCGAGCCACATCGCGTATCGGCGGCGCGCGATCACCTACGGCATACCCCTCGACTCGGAGCAAGCCCCCCTGTTCCGCTGATGGCTGACGCTGTCGCGCTCTCGGTGGACACGACGGCAGGATCGTCACATGGAGCCGACCTTCGTCCTCGTGCACAGTCCATCCGTAGGCCCCTCGACCTGGCACCCTGTGGCCGAGCAGCTCAAGGCGGCGGGATACCCGGTGCGGGTGCCGTCCCTGCTGCACATCGGCGCCGGTGCACCGCCCTTCTGGCCGCGTATCGCCGATGCCGTCCGCGATGACCTGCGGCAGGTCCCGGCCGGCGACCCCGTCACGTTGGTCGCGCACAGCAACGCCGGCTTGTTCCTCCCGGCGATCCGGGCGGGCCTGGACCATCCGGTGACCGGCTCGGTCTTCGTCGATGCCGCGCTGCCGGCCCGGACCGGACCGACACCTGTCGCCTCGCCCGAGATTCTGGAGTTCCTCCGCCCGATGGCGGTGAACGGCAGGCTGCCGCGTTGGACGGACTGGTGGGACGAGGCGGACGTCGCCCCCATGTTCTCCGATCCGACGGTGCGGCAAACGGTCGTCGGGGAGCAGCCGACCCTACCGCTGTCCTATTACGAGCAGCACATCCCGGTCCCCGACGGCTGGGACGACCACCCCTGCTCCTACCTGCTGTTCGGCCCGCCGTACGAGGACTGCTCCGCCGACGCACACGAACGCGGCTGGCGCGTGGCACACCTGCCCGGCGCACACCTCCATCAGATCGTCGACCCTGCCGGGACGGCCCAGCACCTCGTGGAGCTTGCCGGTTCGACTCGATCCGCTTGATCCGCTCGATCCGGTTGATTCGCTTCCGGAGTACGGCCTCCTGCACCGGATCGTTCGGAACACTGTGTGCGTTCGTCGGTTGATTTCGCAGCGACCGGCGGGACGGATGGGTGAGGATGGAAGTCATGGGACTGTCGACGGCGTTCACGGAAATGTTCGGTGTGAGGCATCCGATTGCCCTGGCCCCGATGGGCGGTTCAGCCGGTGGCGCCCTGGCGGGGGCGGTCTCTCGCGGCGGCGGCCTCGGACTGCTGGGCAGCGGGAACGGGGACGAGGACTGGCTGGCTCGTGAACTGCCCGTCCTGGCCGATGAGGCAGCAGGGAAACCTTGGGGCATCGGCTTTCTGACGTGGACGATCGATGTTGGCGTGGTGGCCCGGGCACTGGAACACGGGCCGACCGCGATGATGTTGTCCTTCGGCGACCCCAGCCCGTTCGTGGAGCACATCCGCAACGCGGGAGCGGCACTGATCATCCAGGTGACCGATCTGGAGGAGGCCCGGAGGGCGGTGGATCTGGGCGCCGACGTGATCGTGGCGCAGGGCACCGAATCCGGCGGACACGGAGCCCGAAACGGGCGGTCCACACTGCCGTTCGTCCCCGTCGTCGTGGACCTGGCGACGCCGACCCCGGTACTGGCGGCCGGGGGGATCGCCGACGGGCGCGGTCTGGCGGCCGCCCTGGCACTGGGGGCCGAGGGAGCACTGGTCGGCACCCGCTTCCAGGCCACGCGCGAGGCACTGATCGCCCCCGAGACCGCCCGGGCGATCGTCGAGGGAAGCGGAGAGGACACCGAGCGCAACAGAGTGCTGGACATCGCCCGCAGCTCGCGGTGGCCGACGAAGTACACCGCACGCACCCTTGGCCACCCCTTCCTCGATGGATGGCGGGGCCGGGAGGACGAGCTTGCCGCCGACCCGCAGGCCCGACAGGCGTATCAGGACGCCGTGGTACGAGGCGAGATCCCCGCACTGCCCCAGTGGGCCGGCGAGGCCATCGACCTCATCGATGACCTGCCGTCCGCTGCCGACCTCGTCGTCAGCCTGGCCGCACAGGCCGAGGACGCACTGTCCCGAGCAGGCAGACGCTGACCAGGGGAGGGCGAGTCGTGGTGGAGGAGACCGTGGAGCGGGCGCGCAGCGGCTGAACGTCGATCGATTGCGTCCTCGCACTGCGAGCGACCGCCCGGGCCGGTGTCCGACTCCCCGAAGGCATCACCCCAACGGGCCTGTCGTGTGATCGGGAGCCTCTGCCGCGCACCGGTACGGGCAACAGCCCGCGAACGTTCACCCGCCGAGGACGGCGGCGGCGTCGCGTACCAGCGGATTCGGGTCGTCCCGGCGCAGTCGCTTCAGCTGTTCCGTGTAGCGGCGGCGCTGCTCCGCGTCGAGTGGTGCGTCGGAGAGTACGAGAAGCGCGTGGCGCCGTACGACGGGCAGCGCCGAGGCCAGTGCGGCGAGCGCTGTCTCTGCCTCGTCCGGTCCGATCGAACAGAGGCCCCTGCCCGGGGCGAGCTGCTCGAAGACGGCGGGACGATGGTCCGGACACATCGCCAGAGCGCTCTCCAACGGCGCGTAGTCGAGAGGACCATGGGCGCCGTGGTCGCGGAACGATGTATACGGTGCGGCGAAGCCCTGCGCTGCGACTCCCGGCGGAATGCTGTCGAGCCGCTTCACCACGAGATCCATCCGGCCCAGACGCGAGAGCGCTGCCGCGGCCCAGGAGCGGTCCGGCTCGTCCAGGCGTGTGTTTGTCATGGTTCGTTCCAGTGCGGCGGACACCTCGGCCGATGCGATGCCGATATCGGCCAGGAGCTTCGCCCAGAACCACTTGTCGGTCGAACCATCCAGACGCGCCAGCGCGGCGGGGACAGCGAGCACACCGAGCGCCCGGAGCAACTGCACTGCCTGTTCGGAGGGCAACGGCGATGAGCCCGACTCGACGATCGCGACGAGCTCGATCACCTGCTGCTCCGGAGGCAGCGCGGCCAGTCTGTCCGCCTCGCGCTGTTCGGCGTCCAGCTCGGGGAAGTGCCTACGTACCTGCGCCCGGGTGAGGCTCAACGGGATGAGCTCCCACGCCTCGTCCATGGCGACGACGATGAAGTCCTCGCCGACGATCCCGTCGGCCACCAACTGTTTCCTCGCCGCCTTGCAGGCATTGGCAGCAGTACGGAGGTAGCGCTGGTGGACCGCATCCCAGTGCCGCCCGTTCCCGGCCGTCGCGGCCGCCTCCAGCCGGGAGGCCCACTCCTCCTCGGCCGGTCCCGGGTCGAGTTGCCACGGCCAGTCCGCCGGGCTCCACCGCAAGGCCTGAGCATCGAGCGGGTCGGACGCGAGCGCTGCGACTCTCTCCTCACTCGCCACGCCGACGAGCGTGCAGGCGATGGTGCCGCCGGACTCGGCGTAGAACTCATGGACAGCCGCGCCGTAGACGTGCTCGTCGGGATGCTCGGCACACATACGGCGGACGAAGCCGACGACCTGGTCCTGTATCGAAGCTTGAAGCCCGGCCCAGTCGAATCGCATTCGCGGACCCTACCAAGGGCGTCGAAGACGCCGGCTGACGCGCGCGCCGCCCCCGGACCTGGCGCCACGCTTTGGCCGGCCGTATCGGGGGAGCGACCACCGTTCGGCGAGTGCGAACGACGTCACGGAGACGAAGCGGGTACGCGACAAGGCCGGCAACCGGCCACCTGGAGGGCCTGCGGGCCGTGGGCACGGAACCCTCGGCGTAGCACGGGCGCGCCCACGGCCCGCCGGCCTTCCCGATGATCACCTCCCGTGCCGCCGTGGCCCTGTTGGCTCAGCACCACGCGGCAGGCGGCTCAGCGCAAGCCCGAGCAGCACCACCACGTACCCACACAGCACCGCGATCCCGGCCCACCACGGAAGCGGGACGTACCCGGTGGAGGGCGCGTAGTGGGCAACGACCTGCGGGTATTCGATGAGGGTCTGCTGGGCGGCGAAGGCGGCGGCCGGGGTGAGCCGCAGCAGCCACTGCGACAGGCCGTCGGCCGGCAGGGGCAGGGAGGTCACGGTGTACGGGACCACGAACGCCAGTACGGCCACGGGGATCACGAGCCAGGCCCGCCGAAGCAGGGCGCCGAGCGCCACCGCGAGCACGGAGGAGAGGGCGGGCACAGCAGCCGTCCCGACGACGACACGCACGCCGGTGGGCGCGGACACCCCGACGACGGCGGTCCCGTTCCCCTTCAGGACCGCCACGCCGACCGTGATCACGACACCCACGGCGAGGAGAACGGTCACGAATGTGACGGCTCCGACGACGACCGCCTTCGCCGCGGGCACTCGGCGGGTGACCGGCGTGCCGCGTTGGGGTTCGGATCCGCGGCGGTACTCGGACGCGACGAACCGTACGGCGACCACGAGCACGACGAGCAGCCCGAGCACCAGGCCGCCGAGAGTACGCCCCACCGGGCGGCCGGCGCCCTCGGTACCTCCCGGCCCGATGTCCCCTGTGCCGGTGACGGTGATCGTGCCGTTCCGCTCCATCGCCCCGAATTCCCTGTGGCACTTCTCCCAGTCGGTCTGGCTCATTGCCCCGACGACATCGGAGCGCCAACCCCCGGCGGACGGAGCGTTCTTGATGGCGACATGGTCGAAGGCGCCGCCGGCCTGCGTGAAACGCACCTCCTCCGTGGCGCCCCCGAGGCCGACCGATCGCAGTGTCAGGTCGCCGGGAGACGTGGCGGACAAGCCGGCCTGCACGGGCTCGGGCAGGCCGGACAACTGCGCCGCGCCGACCTTCGTCCATCGCTCGCCGTCGGCGGACTCGTGACCGGTGACGGTGTCGCCCGACCGCGTCAGCCTCAGCCGGCGCGGCGACCCGGCCGATACCCGCCCCCGCTGCCTGCGATGTCATGACGGTGCCGACAGCCTTCTGGAGCGGCTCGAAGCGTTGTTCGTCGCGCAACGCCGGTTCGTCGGCAACGGTCACCGAGCGGGACCATCGCGCGATGGTGCTGATGCTGACCGTGGCCGGGGGCACCCGGCGACCGGGTCAGCGGCCTCACCCTCGGTGCCGACGACTACCTCCGGCGTACGAGGCCTGCGGTCCCTGCCAGGGGCGGTCACGCCTTCTTGCACCTGCTGATACCGCGCGTACTCCACCGTTCCGCGGTCGATACCGGATGGGGGAGGGGTAAGGATGGAAAAGCAATCCGATTTCACGCATTTCGATGCGAAATATGCGGCGGCTCGGAGGGAGCGGCAGCCCGATCGAATCCTGTAGTAGCCCGGATTCCTCTCGGTAGCAACGCAATATTCCGTGGCTGGTGAGTCTCAGGTGGTTATCCACTGCGACCCCGTCGGCATCGGAGCAGAGATGGAGACTTCAATGAAGTTCATCGACGAGAAACTGCGTGCCCCACCCGAGTCGGAGGTCCGCGTTCCGGAGAGGACTGTGGTCTCCGCCGGTGACTGCGGCCTGCTCCTTGTCAGGATCACCTTCGGCCTCTTCATGGCCGGGCACGGATCCCAAAAACTCTTCGGAATATTTGGTGGTGAAGGTCTCGACGCAACAGGCAAGGGTTTCGCCGCTCTCGGTTACCGCCCAGGAACGCTCTATGCCGCAATCGGCGGTGGTTCCGAGTTCCTCGGTGGCCTGGGGCTGGCCTTGGGGCTGTTCACCCCACTGGCATCGGCTGCCCTGATCGGCGTGATGATCAATGCCATGGCGACCGTAACCGCGGCACATGGCCTGTGGGAAACGCAGGGCGGCGTCGAGTTCAACGTGTGTATTGCAGTGGTGGCCCTGGCCATCGCTGCCATCGGGCCCGGCCGGTACGCCCTCGACAGACCATTCCGCTGGGGGCGGGGTGGCTGGTCAGAAGCGGCCTTCGCACTATTTGTAGGTGGCATCGGCGCTGCCATCGTGCTGAGCCTTTGAGCTCAGGTGGCCGCAGACCCCGCCCAGGTCTGACCCGGGTCCACCGACACGAGAGGATGACCGCATGGACGACTTGGTGCTGTTACTTCGTGACAGGCTCGACCAGCACGAGACCGTGACGCGTGCTGTCGGGGTCGGCGAGCCCGATGGTCTCCGCTGGTTGGCCCACGGCTCGGGGAGTGGCCTGGTGAGCGACGGCGTCGGCATGGTGGTCACGCATGAGTCGGGCGCGGGTGGCCGGCACGCCACCCACATCGCCCGCCATGATCCGGCCCGTGCCCTGCGCGAGGCCGAGGCCGAGCGCGGCCTGCTCAAGCGCTACGAGGCACCGGAGACGAGTGCGGTGCCGCCGGACCCCATCAGCGAGTTCACGGGCGGCGTGGAACGCATGGTCCTCGTCGAGGTCTTCCGCCGCTCGGCTCTGCCTCATGCCGAGCACCCGGACTACCAGGAGGGCCGGCGGCCATGGGCATCCGGTCCAGCGCCTCTCCACGACGACGGCGAGATGGAGGCGCTCCTGTCGCCCGAAGCCGCACGCGCACTGCGCGACAGACTCGACGAGGCCTTGCGCAGCCGCTGACCGGGCCCTCGCGGGAACGGCCCGTACCCGTAGAGAATCCGTGTTCGATCTTCAGGGCCGAGAGCAGGGCCGAGGACGGTCCGTGCGTGAAGCAGGACAGGCAGGACTGGCAGGACTGTCCGGTCAGCGCACGTCGTGGCCGGGGTGCTTCTGGTCGTAGGCGTGTCGGGCTTCGGCGATGCCTGCCCGGTGTGCCAAGGACCATTCGGCGAGCGCCTTCACGAGGTGGGTCAGGCTTGCGCCGGTCGCGGTGAGGCGGTAGTCGACCTGGGACGGAACGGTGGGGTACACCGTGCGGAGCACGAGTCCGTCGCGCTCCAGCCTGCGTACGGTGAGCGTCAGCATGCGCTGAGAGATGCCCTCGATCGCACGCTGCAGTTCCCGGAAGCGGCGCGGCCCACCGGCGAGTTCCACGATCACGAGGACCGACCACTTGTCACCGACCCGGTCCAGCACATCCCGGATGCCGCAGTCGGGATGGTCCTTCTGCCCGCAGGGATCCAGTTCCGCAGGCTCGGGGGTTACTCCGGTGTGCGTGAGTGACATCAAACTGCCTTCTTGTGGCCGGTGGGCGGACGGATCAGGATCCCATCGTAGTTACTGAAGAGAACCACGAAGGAGACTACGGCCCCATGATCTTGGTGACCGGCGCGACCGGAAATCTCGGCGCATTGACTCTCGCCGCCCTGCATGCCCGCAAGGCGGACGCGATCGGCGGCAGCCGAACGCCCGGCGATGCGATGAGGCTCCTGGACTTCGACGACCCGTCCAGTGTCGACCTGACCGGTGTCACCACCGTCGTGCTGGTCTCGGCGGGCTATGCGGAGGACGACCAGGTGATCCGCCGGCACGCGGCGGTTGTCGACGCTGCTGTCCGCGACGGCGTCCAGCACATCATCTACACGAGCCTGACCGGCGCCGGTGACCACCTCGGCTTCGCGCTCGCCCACCGGGCAACCGAACAGCTCGTCACCGACAGCGGCCTGAGCTGGACGATCTTGCGCAACGGCCTGTACGCCGAGCTGTTCGGCGCCTTGATGATGTGGGACGGCGATACGTTGGAATCCGCGTTCGGCGCGGGCGCGCCGGCAGTCGTTGCCCGGGAGGACCTGGCCGACGTGGCGGCGATCGTCGCAGGAAATCCCGGGCGTCACGCCGGACACGTCTACGACCTGGTCGGCACACCGATCACAGCGGATTCCGTTGCCGCTCATCTGGGAACGGACCACCGCACCATCGGGCTCGCCGAGTACCGTCGCAGGCTCCTGGGCACCCCCGGGCTCCTGCCGTTCCAGCCGCCCATGCTTGCCTCGATCGCCACGAGTGTCCGCCATGGTTTCCTCGGCACCACCAACACTCACCTTCGGGACCTTCTCGACCACCCTGCACGCGACGCGTCGGCCATCGCCGCCGCGGCAGCCGCCGCGGCACGGCCGGAGCAGAGCCGCCACCCGTGACGAGGCATGGCAGCAGAGGTTCGCCGAGGGCAACGGTTCGCAGGACGGTTAATCAGTCGCGGTCGGTCTTCCGGGTGTTGGTAGAACCACTTACCCGGTCAGCCAACGCCCTTTATGATGCGCTCACTTGGGACTGGCGGGGGAGGATGAATGGGCGCCGAACAGCCACTCGTGCAAGTTGTGGTGATGGCCTTGCTCTGCTGGTTGATCTACGAGATCTTCGTAGGGATCCGCGGATTCGTACACCGATGGAGGCTGCCGGAGCCGTCACTTGCGCAGCACCAGTTGGAGATGTTTCAGGGGCAGGCATTCCGCGAGATCTGCCGGCGGTCCGCGAGCCCGGGTCCGCAGGTAATGATGACGGACTACTTTGCCGAGCGAGGGTGGAACCGGGCAGACGCCATGCGCATCCTGTCCGAGCCGCTCAAGCACAAACTGATCAAGATCAAGGGCTGGAGGTTCGGCGGATACAGCGTCACGCGCAAGGGCTGGTCCGAGTACGAGCGCAAGTTCATCTGGACAGGAGGCGAAGGGGTGCACATCTCTTCCACAACGGGCGGCTTCGTCGTGGCGAACGTCAACAGCCCGCAGGCCGTGGCCCACGGCGGTTACGGCAACCGGGCGAATGCCTCTGACATCCCCCACCAGCAACTGATCGACGCCCTGCGTGCGGACGCAGGTACCGCAGCCTCCGCCGATGAGGGGGTACGGGCCCGGGAGTACGCCGACGACCTGGCCGCGGCCGTCGACGCGCAGGACGCCGACCGAACAACCCGGATCCTCGGGAGGATCAACGCCCTCCTGTCCACCGCCACGGCAGCCTTCACTCTCACCCGAGAACTCCTGCCGCCCAACTCGTAGCGGAGCGGTGTGGATCCGGAGCGCGGCCCTTCGGAACGAGCGGCATTCCTCAGCGGACTCGGACACACCGCCCGTACACATCACTTGTCGCGGCACGGTCGGGTGACCGGACGGTCCAGTACGGCCGTCGGGCAACTGGCTTTCGACAGGCGCGAAGAACGGATGGGCGTCGTGCAAGCCCTGGAGGACGTCATGGTCGGGTCGTCGCGGGAACACGTCACTGCCGTGTCCATTCGACGGAATTGACGTTGCGGCCTGCCGCCACCGGCTGATCTCCAGCCTTCACGTCCCGGCCGTGGAGTGCTGCCCGGGCCAGCCGGTGGCCGCCACGACTTCGCGCGCGATGTCCACGACAGCTCTCCCATCCGTCACCACCCGCACGGTCCCCGCGGAGACGCGCTGGTCCAAGAGACGCGCCTTACGGACACTGGCTGCCAGCTCATGCTCCAGCTCCGAGCCGAGCTCCCGTCGCACCAGCCGCTCGTGGGCGGTGGCGTCGGAGGCGGTGAGAAGGACCCGCACCATCCGCACCTCGGCCCCCAAGGCCCGCTGAAACATGCCCATCGCCTCGGGCAGCACACTCAGTGTGTTCGTGTAGATCAATCGACGGTAGCCGCGTCGGGCAAAGTTGGCCCACACAGCAGTGAGATTGCTCTCGGTGATTTCCGAACGGCGAGGATCCCCTTCCGGCGCGGGATGTACCTGCCCCATGAAGTCGCCATCGATGACCGCGTGAGGGACCGCCGCAGCCCGCAGCAGCGCCGAGACCTCCCACCCCACTGTCGTCTTGCCAACTCCGGCCCGTCCACCGATGAGCAGCACCTCTGCGTGATCCATGGGAGCAGCGTGCCAGCCGGCATCCGTCCCACGCGACCGGATATGGACCGGCCCCCGCCGCTACAGGCACACCGGCAAGATCACGATCTGCGGATGGAGCAAACGACGGGGTACGACCGATCGCAGAAGCAGTGGACCTGTTGTCGAGGCACTACTGCTCGTAGCGTCTACGGGCGAGATGGACGGTGATGTCGGCGGTGATCTCGACGGTCCGAGGCAGAACCTGGACGATCTGGCTGAATACCTGCTCCCGCTCGAAGGCCGGCAGGACGAGATAGGCCGAGACGGTCGAGAGGTGACCGACGAACTCGCGAGCGCTCATCGTCAATCGTCGTTCGATCAGGGACTGTTGAACATCGGTGAACCACTCGGACCGCTGGAGCTCCGTCCCCGGCCACTGCATTTCACGCTCCTGAGGTGTCCCGTCCGGGGACGGGATCTCGTCACTCTCCAAGAACGGCGCTCGTGCTGTGCGCGCCGCCTCCTCCACTGCCGGGTCGGCCAGCCGGATCGGCCCTCCGAACGAGGCGAACACACCACCCGGCTCCAGCAATGAGGCCATGCGCGTCCATCGGCCCTCCGGGTTCGTCCAGTGCAGCGCTGCTGCCGCATAGACCAGCCCGTACCTCTCACCCGGCCGCAAGTCCTCGAAAGCGGCTTGCACGGTCCTGACGTTCGATGGAACGTGCTTGCGCAGCTCGTCGAGCATCGCCCCGTCAGGCTCGGTCGCTGTGACCACGACCCCCTGTTGTGCGAACAGGCGGGTTGCTTTGCCTGTCCCTGCGCCGATCTCAAGGGCGGACCGAACCGGATGACCCGCGTACGTCATCACCACATCGAACAGCTCCACGGAATACCCCGGCCGGAACCGCTCGTAGGCGTCCGCCACCACTCCGAAGCTCTGCGCTCGACCAGACATGCCGCACATCCTGACACGGGCCGCGAGGTCGGTGGCCAACCCCTCGCCCGCAACTTCGGCGGCTCGTGACCCTGCCGCGTCGAACAAGGTTGCGGTACGGGTCGGTCAGAACAGTAGACTCCGGACATGACTGAAGTGCCGCATCCTCCTCCACTGTCGAGCCGGTGGCAGGCGAGGCAGTCGGGCTTCGCCTATGCACCACAGGATTCCGCGGATCTGCGGCAGAGCCGCCGCCGGGCCGCCTTGCTGATCGTGCTTCCGGTGTTGCCGGCGGTTGTCGGCATCATCGCCTGCCTCGGCGCGGTGGCCCAGTGGGGTCAGGAGTACATCGAACTCCCCGGTCGCTTCGGTGCGACATCGGCCTACCGACCGGTCGTCGTGCTCGCCGGTGGCCTGGTCCTGCTGATTGCTGCCGGATTCGGAGTGGTCGGCGCGCGGGCCGTGGCCCGGCCGAGGAAGCCGGCAGTCGAGCTGACGCCGGACGTGGTGCGTTCGAACTGGCTCGGAACAGTGGAGGTGCCCTGGTCCGATGTGCTCGGGGTTCAGGTGGCCAACGGGCCTCACCTGCGGCTCGCGCATCCGGCGAGTACCTATCGCGTGGCGGGCAGGCCGCGCCGGGAGGACAACGAGACACTGCTCCGTCTCTACGCGCCGGCGAACGATGTCCTTCCGCTCGTGGAATGGCTGCGGGCTCATCCCGAAGTACGTGCGACTGCCCTCGTCCCGGGCACATGGCTCCTGCCCTCCGAGCGCGGCGGCGCCGGTTCGTGACCGAGCAGGACCGACGGGTATCGGGTCGGACAACAGCCCGGCAGTCCGTGACCTCGTCCACGGAGCCTCCTGACGGACGCGACGCCGACCGATTCGGCGCCGGTTCAATCGGAGCCGATCGCTGCCCTCCGGGCCCGCGCACGCTCCCATGACCACGACCCCGCACCCACCAACAACGCGGTTCCCGACGCGTACACCGGCAGCCAGCGTGTCGTCGTCGACGCGAGGCAGTCGGCGACGGCCTGGCGGCTCTGCACCAGCTGCGCGTGGGCCAGCGCGCCACCGCCGCGACCGGCCAGGTCCCCAAGAGCGGCCTGTGTTCTGAGACTCTCGTACCGGCCCGACTCCACGCACTCGTGCCGGGTGCCCGGCATCGGAAACAGCCAGTCCCAGCGCTGTAGTGCCGGTGCCACCGTCAGCGCCACGCACAGACCTACCACCAGCGAGAACGCCACCAGACTCCACCCGTAGGCAGCCCGTCGGTCCGGCGTCCACACCGGCACATGGCCGAAGGACAGGACTACCGCGAGAAGCGTCACACCGAGATAGGTGGAAAACCACTCCCACGAGCCCTGCGCAAGCGAAAACGCCAGCACCACGGCAAGCGCGGTCCCCAGAACACCGGCATCGCCGGACATCCGCTTCTCGCCCACATCCACAGGACCCCGGACACCTCGACGGCTGCGCCCACTCACACGCTCTCTCCTGCCTGTTCCCGGAGCGTCAGCCTCCCGTACTCGTCCGTTGCCCCCCTTCGACACCACACTCATGCACCCCTGACCCACCCGAACAGCACAGCCACGAAGCGTCCGTGCCCCTCCCCGCGGCCTTCCGTCGGCAGGTCACGGCCCCGGTGGTGAGTATCGGGACCGGCCCGCCCGACCATGAGGCCGGGCAGGCGGGGCGGCGGGATACGGAGCCCCCGCAACCCGACCGACGGGGGTGCTCACGCCGCTCCCACGCTGAACAGGGCGTCGCGAGCGGCGGCAGCGTCGGGGGCGGGCCAGCCTCTGACGGTGATCCGGGTCTCCTCGCCGGGGAGCAGTGTGATCAAGCCCCGGTCCGCCACGGCGTCGGGCGCCAAACGGTCGGGCTGGAGGAGGAGGTCGCGGACCAGAGTGCGGGCCGTGACGACGACGATGGCGTCGGTTCCGGATTCGGCATCGAGGCGCACGTCGTACTGCGGATCCGGGTAGGCGAACTCCTTGTCGAGTACGGGGAAATGCACCGCCCGGAGTCCGTCGGCATCGGCCACGAGGAATTGCCCGGAGGAGTCCTCTTCGGGTAGGAGGGGGCTCGGCACGGTCAGTCTGGTGACCGTCCTTGGGCCTGCTTCCAGGTCCAAGGACGCCTCGTGCAGCACGGTTCCCTCCGTGTCGATCCGGCGCAGGACGACTGTTGTGCGCCAGGCGGAGCCGGACTGGTTGTCGAGGGCCAGTACGGGGCCGTCCTCGGTGGGGACGAGGGACAGCAGGCGGTCCGCGTAGAGCCGCCGCAGTTCGTGGTAGAGCGGCTTGAGCCGGCCGTCGCCGTCGACGGCCGCCCACGAGCTGACCGGCCAGCAGTCGTTGAGCTGCCAGACCACGGTGCCGGCGCACACCGGCCAGCCCGCCCGCCAGTGCTCGATTCCTGCGGCGACGGCGCGCGCCTGGACGACCTGGGCCAGATAGTGCCACCGGTCGAAGTCGCCCTCGGGCAGGCCGAAGTGATGCTCGATGCCCCGATCAAGTTTGCCGTTGCCGCCCTCGGCCTTCTGGTGGTGCATCATGCCGGGGGAGTCGGGGGTCAGCCGTTCGCCGGGCAGAGCGCGGTGAAGCGTCGAGAGGGCGGGGGGAGCCTGCCAGCCGAACTCCGCGCAGAATCGGGGTACGTCCGCCCGGTACTCGGCGTAGTCCTGACGGTTCCACACCTCCCACGAGTGGTGGGTGCCGTGCCGGGGATCGTTGGGGTGGTGTTCCCACGAGCCGGACCACGGACTGCCCGCAGTGTACGGGCGGGTCGGGTCCAGCTCGGCGACGATCCTGGGCAGCATGCCGAGGTAGTAGCCCTCGCCCCAGGAATTGCCGGCCAACGGCTGCTCCCAGTCCCAGTCCCGGAACCCCCAGAGGTTCTCGTTGTTGCCGTTCCAGAGCACCAGACTCGCGTGCGGCATCAGGCGGATAACGTTGTCGCGCGCCTCTGCGTCGACCTCTCCGCGTAGCGGCTGCTCCTCCGGATAGGCGGCGCAGGCGAAGAGGAAGTCCTGCCAGACCATGAGACCCAGCTCGTCGCACACGTCGTAGAACGCGTGGTCCTCATAGATGCCTCCGCCCCAGACCCGGACCAGGTCGACGTTGGCCTCGGCGGCCTGGGTCAGCCGTTTCCGGTAGCGCTCGGGCGTGACCCGGGAGGGCAGGACGTCGTCGGGGATCCAGTTGACCCCACGCGCGAAGATCCGTACGCCGTTGACGACGAAGGTGAAGCCGGTGCCGTGGGCATCCGGGGAGCGGTCGATCTCGACCGTGCGGAAGCCGATGCGGCGCGTCCAGGCGTCGAGCAGGTCACCTCGCTCGTCGAGCAGCGTCACATCGAGGTCGTACAGAGGCTGCTCGCCGTATCCCCGAGGCCACCACAACGCAGGGTCCGCCACATCCAGGCACAGCACCGCGTCGTCGCCTTCGAAGGCGATCTCCGCCTCGGCGCCGGCGACGGAGGCGTGGAGAGTCAGCTGCCGGCCGGTGCCGCTCGCGGTGCGTTCCGCGCGCACCCGAAGTTCCACGCGACCGGTGGACTCGTCGACCGAGACGAGGGGGCGGACCTCGGCGAGGCGGGCGGTGGACCAGTGCTCAAGGCGTACCGGCCGCCACATACCGGCGGTCACAACGGTGGGGCCCCAGTCCCATCCGAAACTGCAGGCCATCTTGCGGATGTACTGGAAGGGCTCCGGGTAGGCGTTCGGGCGCTCCGCCGTCAGGGCGCGGACGCGGTCCGCCTCGTCGTAGGCCGAGTCGAACCGCACTTCGAGCTGTCCGGCACACCCCGTGACGTCGAAGCGGTGGACCCGGTGCATGTTGCGTGTGGTGCCGAGGCTCTCGTCGGCGAGGATGACCTCGGCGGCGGTATCGAGGCCGTCGAAGACCAGATCGGTCCGCTCGTGCTCGCTGCTGTGGCGCAGCTCGGTCACGTACGACCATGCCTGCCGTCCCACCCAGGCGATCTCGGTTTCGTTGTGGCCGAGGAAGGGGTCGGGTATGACGCGGGCGGCGAGCAGATCGGTGTGGACGCAGCCGGGGACGCGGGCGGGCAGCAGCGCGTCCTCGTGGCGCAGGCTCCAGCCCTCGTCCAGCTGGGTGACGTCCTTCATGGTGTACGGCTCCAATCGCCTGGCAGCTGACGGATGCGTTTACGGGGTTTACGGCGTGCCCGGCCGCTGCGGCCCATGCGGCCCATATGTCGTTCAGGGGCGGCGCATTGGTCCTGTGGCCGCCGCACTGTTCATGATCCGTTGAAGCTTCGGTCATCTCACGCACAGTCGTCAATAGCGGCCTCATGAGCCTGACTTGTGCAGATACGGGTGGGTGGACGTCGACGCTGCGGAGTGGCCGCTGAACCTGAACTTTACCGGTTCAGGTCTGGCCGGCACAGGGCCTCGCCCGGGTGCGATGGATCTGTGCTCAATGGCAGTGCTGGACGCCGCCGGGCGGCGGCGGGCCGGTACTGCCTCTGGGGGCGAAGCCGGCGCTTTGCATGCGGATGTCTTCCGCCGCGCCGCCCGCGATGAGGGACAGGAGCGTGCTTGCCGCGCGTGCGCCGTAGGCCGGAATGTCGCGGGTGACCACCGAGAGCACGGGGCGGACGACCTGGGTGAGCGGGGACTCGTCCCACGCCACGAGCGAGACGTCGTCGGGGACGGAGAGGTTCAGCTCCTGGGCCACGGAGATCGCCGCGACGGCCATGATGTCGTTGTCGAAGACGATTGCGGTGGGGCGGCGGGGTGAGATCATCAGGCTCCGCGCCGCACGGGCGCCCTCGTCGCCCGTGTAGTCGGTGTGGACCACGGTCGCCCCGGGGATCCCGGCCTCCTGGCAGGCAGCGCTCAGGGCCGTGTCCCGCACGGCGGTGTGCGCCAGCCCGGCGGGCCCGGCCACGCGGGCGATCCGACGATGGCCGAGTGCCGCCAGGTAGCGGACGATCTCGTGGACGCTCTCACCGTCGTCCGACCAGACCGCGGGAAGCTTGCCCGTCACATGAGGCGGCCCGATGGCGACCGCGGGCAGGCCCAACGCCTCGACGGCGGGAGGGCGGGGGTCGTCGATCTGAAGATCCATCAGAAGAACGCCGTCGACACGTCTTTCGCCCCACCAGCGGCGACACAGCTCGATCTCGCTCTCCTGCGAGTCGGCCATCTGCAGCATCAGCGCGTACGACTGCTCGACGAGTACGCTCTCCACCCCGCTGATGAACTCCATGAAGAACGGTTCGACGCCCAGGGTCCGGGCGGGGCGCCGCACAGCGAGGCCCACCGCCTGTGCCCGTCCGCCGGTGAGGGCGCGGGCGGCGCTGTTGGGGCGCCAACCCAACTCCTCGGCGATGTCCTTGATCGATGTGCGAGTGGCCTCGGAGACGCCCGGCAGGTCATTGAGCGCGTACGAGACCGCCACCTTGGAGACGCCGGCGCGGCGTGCGATGTCTGCCATGGTCGGCCGCTTCACACGCCGCTCCTGTTCTGCACCGGGCTGTTCTCGATGGGGAAGCCAGGGGAGACCTTATCGCCCGGCCCGGCGGCGTTCCGGCGGTTCTTGCTGGTGGCCGCCCGGCCGAGACTGCTATGCGACGTTGTCGGAGTCGGCCGTGGCCCTCGGCCGGAGCGGTCCGGTGGTACCGCGGCCCTGGTCGGCGCCCATGTTCGGAGGATTGCCGACCGGGTTTCCGTACAGGTCTCGGCGCGGGGAGCCCGGGAGGGGAGTGCCCGCGTGCAGGGCGGGGGAACCGGAGCGCAGGCGCAGACCCAGGGGCAGGGGGCCGGTGGGGTCGGAGAGCAGGGGGTCGGCGGTGGTGCCGCCGGGGTTCGCGGGCGCGGCGACCGTGTTCACGAGGGTGTTGTGGGAGAGGGTGACGGCGCTGCTCTTGAGGTTGAAGGAGGCGGTGCCGGAGCCTTCCTTGACGACGATGTTGTTCTTGAAGGCGATTTCGTGTGTGTTGGTGGTGTTCTCGTTGATGACGGTCTGGCTGATGCCTTCGCCGATGTAGATGGTGTTGTTGTGGGCGCGTACTCCGTCGAAGGAGCCGGAGCAGGTTTCGATGCCGCGGTAGTGGTCGTTGCGGCTGATGTTGTAGCGGATGGTCGCGTTGCCGAGTCGGCCGGTGGCGGTGCAGACGAGGAAGAAGCCGCCGGCGTTGTCGTGGCTGATGTTGTACTGGAAGACGGTGCCGAAGGTGCCTTCGTCGACGTCGTAGGCCATGCCGTCGCGGGTGGTCTCGCCGCCGGAGACCTCGTTGTACTGGAAGACGGAGTTGTCGGCGTTCCACGGCCACATGCCGGCGTTGTAGCCGGCCGAGCGGCGCTGGAAGCCGTCGAGGCGGTTGTGCTCGACCAGGGTTCCGTCGGTGGCGGTGATCACGATGCCGTCACCGCCCAGGTCCTTCAGGGTGTTCCCGCGCACCACGACGCGCGTGGAGGGCAGGTACGCGGGCCCGTTCGGGTCGTGATCCCCGTGCACCGGGCGGTTGTTCCAGGTGGAGGCGAAGTAGATGCCCTCACGGTCGACGGTGGTGACGGTGTTCCCGGAGACGACCACATCGTCGAACCTGGTCGGCACGGTGGAGCCGGTCACCGAGAACAGGATGCCGGCGGATCCCTCGGTGCCCTTGGTGTCGTCACCGCGGATGTCATGGACGTCCAGGCCGGTGAGGCGGTAGTGGGTGCCGGTGCCGTAGTCCTGGAGCTGGACCCGTACGCCACGCTTGTTGCGGCCGGGGTTACCGGAGTTGGTGATCTCCAGGTCCTTCGCCTCGACCCACTGGGTGTTCTTCAGCAGCAGCGTCTCGGCGTTGCCGCCGCCGTCGATGACCGGCTTCGCGCCCTGTCCGTACGCGCCGATCACCATGGGTTTGCCCGGCCGCCCGGTGCCTTGTGGGGCGAGGGTGCCGGTGCAGCTGCTGCCGCGCTTGAGCAGGATCGAACTGCCGGTCTTCAGGCTCAGGCGGTTGACCTGGTCAAGGGTCCTCCAGGGTTGGTTGCGGGAGCCGTTCTCCTTTCCGGATGTGGCCCCGCAGTCGACGTACTGCACCTGCCTGGGGTTGTCCCGGGGGGTGGTTGCCGCAGACGCGGCCGGTGCCGTGGATGCTGCCAGTGCGACGGCGACGATCGCTGCACCTGCTGCCCGTACGGACTCGGAGCGGCGTGGCAAGGGTATGGTCATCTGTATCCGCTTTCCTTGGGGTGCTTGCCCGACGCGCTCGGAAGCGGCCGGCCGGACGTGGGGTTCGGTTCGCAGGGGTATGACGCCGCGTGGTGCCGGCGCCGAACTTCGGCATCGGTCTTCGAACTCGGCACCCGAAGAACTCGGCGTTCGAAGTCAGCCTTCGAGGGCAGTCCTCGGGCTGCGACGACAGGCGGCCTCCCGGCAGCTCTGGTGCGCCGCGGTGGCACGTCGGCCCGAGTCACCGGATGCTGAGTTCGACCCGCAGCGGACGGTGGTCGGAGACCGTCACGTCCAGCACCTGGGCCCGCCGCGCCTCCACGCCCGGCGATGCGAACACGTAGTCGATCCGCTCCCGCGGGTTCACCGAGTCGTACGTGAATCCGTCCCCCTTCCCGGCGACCGGCCAGGTGTCGGCCAGCCGCTTCGTCACCGAGGCGATCTCCTCGCTGTCCGGCGTCGCGTTGAGGTCGCCCACCAGCACCGTGGGCAGACGGGAACCGTTCACGATCGCGTTGATCGCTGCCACTTGCGTCAGTCGCTCGGTCTGCGAGGTGTCCTCCAGATGAGTGTTCAGGAACCGCAGTTTTTTGCCCCGCACCATGAGGTCGGCCTCCAGCAGACCTCGCTGCTCGCCCGTCTCCGAACGGGGAAGGAGCGTATTGCGGGTGTTCATGATCGGGAAGCGTGAGAGGATCGCCGTTCCGTACCGACGCCGCGGATCACCCGGCGCCTCCGGATCCAGGTCGAGGTTCGCACCGTAGGCCAGGTGCAGGCCCAGCCGATTCGCAAGCCACTCCGCCTGATCGACGAAGTCGCTGCGCGAGGCGAAGTGCCGGTCCACCTCCTGCAGCCCGATCACATCCGCGCCCGACTTCCGTACCACCCGGGCGACATGATCCAGATTCAGCACATCACCCGGATCCGCGCCATGGTGGATGTTGAACGTCATCACCGTCACGTCACGTCCGGCCGCCGACGCCCAGGACGGCGGGGTCGAAGCCGACGCCGATGCCATCCCGGTCGCGGCCAGAGCCGCCGCAGCGGTCAACGCCGCCGCCGTGATCAACGCGCATCTTTTCCAGACACGAGACACACCACACCTCCGAATCACACAGAAAACGAACGCCAACTCACGGCGCCCCGAGGGTGGTTGAACATAACCACACTCAGTCAAACACTCAACTGCCGAATGGTGCACAGATGACCGTTTACTGAATGAATGGCGCGATGGTCGATTATGGGTGATACGGATTTTGGTCGCGCCGATCCCTTGACGCCGCGGCCTCTCGCCCCGAACATATCCAAAGTCCTTTAATTAAAGGGCCTTTACTTACCCGGAGGCGAAGTCCGTGGCCGAGTCGTTCCTGCCGTCGACCGGCCCACGCCGCCGCGCCGAGCGCGGGCTGGCGCGGGTGTCCGCGCGTCGGCAGCCGCCCGAGCGGACCAAGGCGAGCACGCTGGACAGCAGGATCCACAACCGCGCGCTGGTCCTGGCGACGCTGTACCACCAGGGCGCGATGAGCAGATCGGAGCTGGCGCGGACCCTGGGCCTCACCGCCCCCACGGTGTCCGCGCTCATCGCCGACCTCGAAGGCGACGGGCTCGTCGTCGACACCGGTCCCCGCAAGGACAGCCGGCTGGGCAAGCCGGCGAGCGTGATGCGGATCGACGACGACGCCGCTCACATCCTCGCCCTGGACCTGTCCGGCAGCGAATACTTCAGCGGCGCGGTCCTCAACCTCCGCGGGGAGGTGGTCGAGCGTGCCCGAATACGGTACGGGGACATCGTCGGTGAACGTGCCATCGGCCTGGTGTTCGAGCTTGTCGGCGAGCTGATGGACCTCTCGCCACGGCGCATACTCGGCATCGGTGTCGGCTCGCCCGGCATCGTCGGTGACGCCGGAGTCATCCATCACGCCGCCCATCTCGGCTGGAGCGAACTGCCGCTCGCCACGCAGCTCTCCGAACGCTTCGGTGTGCCGGCCTATGTCGGCAACGACGTGAACATCGCCGCACTCGCCGTACTGCGTTTCCGGAACGCCAAGACGCAGAACCTCATGGTCATCACGATCGAGCACGGTGTGGGTGCGGGCCTGATCGTGGGCGGCGAACTCGTCGAGGGCGAGCAGTTCGCCGCCGGAGAGATCGGGCACGTGACCGTCGACGAGGACGGCGATCCGTGTATCTGCGGACATCGCGGATGCCTGGAGCCACTGATCGACGCGGCCGAACTGCGCAGGCGGCTGGCCGGCCGCGACCCGTCCGAACACGACGACGTACTCGCCGACGCGGGCCGCGCGCTGGGCACCGTACTCGCCCCGATCAGCAGCGTGCTCAATCTCAACGAGATCGCCCTGCTCGGCCCGCCGGATCTTGTCGAGGGCCCCTTTCTCGACTCCGCGGCCGCAGTGATCCGGGCACGTACCTACGCGCCCATCAGCGCCTCACTGGCCATGCGGTCGCTCGCGGGCGCCCCGGACCTCATCCTGCTCGGCGGAGCCAGCATCGTCCTCTCGGGCGAGCTCGGCGTGTGGTGAGACACGAGCCCCGGACCGGCTGCCGGCCTCGCTCCCACTTGTCCCTCCCGGAACGCCTTCTTCCCGGAACGCCTTCCTCTCAGAGCCGTACTTTTCAGGGCTCTTTTCCAGAGCGATTTTCCCAGGAGTTTCCATGACACATAAAGGCATGCGGTACAGCGCACTTGTGGCCGTCACCCTGACCGCGGCCCTCGGCGCGAGCGCCTGTTCGGGGTCGGCGGGCCGAGGCCCGGGCGGCGACACGAAGCCGCGGGCGGTCCCCGTCGTCAAGGGCGACGGCAAGACCCTGACCGTATGGGTGATGGACGGCGACTACTCCGACGCCACTCTCAAGGCGATGAACGACCGGTTCACCCAGCAGACCGGCGCCAAGGTGAAGGTGGAGGTCCAGAACTGGGACGGCATCACCACCAAGATCACCACGGCGCTCGCGACCTCGACCCCGCCGGACGTCATCGACATAGGCAACACGCAGGTGGCGAGCTTCGCCGCCAGCGGAGGGTTGATGGACCTCACCCCGTACAGCAAGGATCTCAAGCAGGGGCAGTCCTGGCTGGCCGGTCTCGAAGAGCCCGCGACGGTGGACGGACGGCTGTACGCCGTGCCCTCGTTCGCGGGTGCCCGCGCCGTGATCTACAACAAGAAGATCTGGGCCGAAGCGGGAGTGAAGTCCGCCCCCATCACCTTCGACGAACTGACCGGTGCCCTGCGCAAGATACGCAAGGCCAACGCCGCCCCCGACTTCTCACCCTTCTACCTGCCGGGCCGCTATTGGCACACCGGCGTGCAGTTCGTGTGGGATGCCGGCGGCGACATCGCGGCGAAGCAGGGCTCCAGCTGGAAGGGAACGCTCGGCTCCGAAGCGGCGCAGCGCGGCCTGAACGAGTACAAGCAGTTCCAGAACGAGTTCTCCGCACCGTCCACCCGTACCATCGACACGCTCAACCCCGACCAGACCCGGGTCTTCGCGGACGGCAAGGCAGCGGCGATGAGCGCCACCAACGCCACGATCGCTCTCATCAAGAAGGCCAACCCCGCCTTCAAGGAATCCGACCTCGGGACCTTCCCGTTCCCGGGCAGGTCCGGCAAGTCCCAGCCCGTGATGCTCGGCGGCTCCGACTGGGGCATCGCCGCCAAGAGCGCCAACTCGGACCTCGCCCTGCAGTGGGTGAAGGCCGCGACCGAACCGTCCGTGCAGAAGCAGTGGGTCGCCGGCCACGACGGCTGGATCCCGAACAGCACGGGCGCGGTGAAGGCGGCCCGCGGCGAGGCCGATGCGCTGTTCCGGGGGTTCTTCGACGCGGCCCTGCGCTCCAGGGCCACCCCGGCCGCCGCCGACTGGGCGGCAGTGGAGGGCAACAAGGACATCGACAAGGTGTTCTCCTCCATCGCCTCAGGGACCAGTGGCCCGAAGCAGGCGGCCGACACCTTCGACAAGACAGCGGGCAAGGTACTCAATGCCCAGCACTGAGCAGACAGTCCGCGGCAACCCGAAGGCGGCCCTCCCGGACTCCACACCCGGGCCCGCGGCCGATGCGCTGTCGCGGCACCGCGCCGGTGCCGGATCCCGCGCCGCATCCGGACGGCAACGCGGACCGTGGGTGGCGTGGTGGCTGCTGACTCCCGCCGGGCTGGTGATGCTGGCCGTCACCGTCGCGCCGATCGCGTTCCTCGTCTACGCGTCCTTCACCGACTACGACCAACGCTCCCTGTTCACCGGCGCGTTCGATGTCGTCGGCACGCGTCAGTACACCGGCCTCCTGTCGCAGCCGGAGTTCTGGGACGCCCTGACCCGGACCGTTGTGTTCACCGCCGCGATGGTGGCGGGCAGCATCGCCGTGGGTGCGGGCGTCGCTCAACTCCTCACCCGGTTGGGGGCGGCCATGCGCATGACCGTCACCATCGTGCTCATCCTTGCCTGGGCGATGCCGACAGTCGCCTCGTCCCTCGTGTGGAAGTGGCTCTTCCAGCCCGGATACGGAGTGGTCAACTGGCTGCTCACACGGACCGGCCTGTTCGGCGACATGACCAACACCGACTGGTCCAACAGCGCCCCCCTGGCCTATCTGTCCATCTGGCTTCTCATCGTCTGGCAGGCCGTCCCCTTCATCGCGCTCACCCTCTACGCGGCCCTGAGCCAGATGCCGGGCGAGCTGCAGGAGGCCGCCCGGCTCGACGGGGCCGGTGAGTGGCGCCTGTGGTGGTCGGTCACCCTCCCGTTCCTCCGCCCGACACTCACACTGGTCACCCTGATGTCGGTGATCTGGGACTTCAACGTCTTCAACCAGATCTGGCTCGTCTCGGCCGGAGGACCCGACTCCGCGACAACCACACTGGGAGTCTTCGCCTACCGGACCGCCTTCGTGGCCTTCCGGGTCGGCCAGGGCGCGGCGCTGTCCGTCATCACGACCCTCATGTTGCTCGCCGTGACCGCCCTGTACATCCGACGACTGCTGCGCTCCGGGGAGGACCTGTGACCATGCTCCGCACACGCGGCGCCCGATCCACCGCGGCCCGGGGCCGGCTGCTCAGCAACAGCCTTGCGATCGTGTTCTGTCTCGTATGGCTGTTCCCGGTCTACTGGATGGTCAACACCGCGCTCAAGCCCCGCTCCGAGGCGATGACGGCGACGCCGCACTTCTGGCCCAGCTCACCCACCCTGCACAACTTCGATGTCGCGCTCAACCGGACGGGGTTCTGGACGAACCTGTGGAACAGCCTGCTCGTGGTCGGCGGAACAGTGCTCGTCGCCGTCGTGCTCGGACTGTTCGCGGCAGCCGCGGTCTCGCGGTTCAGGTTCCGGGGCCGCCGCACCGTCATGGTCGCGATCCTCGTGGCGCAGATGCTTCCGGGAACCGCCCTGCTCATCCCCACGTTCCTGGTCTTCAACGAGGCCGGGCTGCTGGGCACCTACATCGGGCTGATACTCGCCTACCTCGCACTGGCACTGCCGTTCTCGATCTGGGTGATGCGGGGATTCTTCGCGGCCATTCCGGTGGAGATCGAGGAAGCCGCCCGCCTCGACGGCGCCTCGACCTGGCAGGTCCTCTGGAAGATCCTTTTCCCGCTGGTGCTGCCGGGCGTGATCGCGTCGAGCATCTTCGCGTTCATCGCGGCCTGGAACGACTACCTGATCGCCTACACGTTCATGAAGGACCGGAGCCAGTACACCCTGCCGGTGTGGCTGGCATCCTTCACCAACCCCGCCAGCGGAACCGACTACAGCGCGCAGATGGCCGGCTCGGTCATCTTCTCCCTCCCGGTGGTCGTGTTCTTCCTCCTCATTCAGCGCAAGTTGGTCTCCGGCATGTCGGCCGGAGCAGTGAAAGGATGATCCGCCCGATGTTCCTCCCTCGCCCCACATCAGTCCACACCGACAACGGCGAGTTCGTCCTCGACGCTTCGACCGCGATCACCGCCGCGCCGGAGCTGTGTTCCACGGCCCGCTGGCTGCAGTCGGTGCTGCGGCCCTCCACCGGCCTGGACCTGCCGCTCCTGACCCAGCCGTCAGAGGCGCGACCCACGATCGACCTGCGGCTGGGCGAGGACCTCGGCCCGGAGGCGTACCGGCTCCGGGCGGGCTCCGACGGCATCGTCATCGAGGGCGGCGACCGCGCCGGCGCCTTCTACGGATGCCAGAGCCTGCTGCAGTCGCTGCCCGCCGAGGTCCATCGCCGCTCCGAGGCTGCCGGGGTGCGATGGGCGGTGCCCGCCGTACGTGTCGAGGACGCGCCGCGGTTCGCCTGGCGCGGCACGATGCTGGACGTGGCACGGCACTTCATGCCCAAGCACGACGTACTGCGCTTCCTCGACCTGATGGCCATGCACCGCCTCAACACACTGCATCTGCACCTCACCGACGACCAGGGCTGGCGGGTCGAGATCCTGCGCCACCCGAGACTCACCGAGGTCGGCGCGTGGCGGCGTGAGTCCCCGCTCGGCGCATCGCCCGAGGCGCCGGGGGACGGACGGCCGCACGGCGGCTTCTACACCCAGGACGACATCCGCGAAATCGTCGGATACGCGGCACAGCGGCACATCACCGTCGTCCCCGAGGTCGACATACCCGGGCACTCCCAGGCCGCGATCGCCGCGTATCCCGAACTGGGAGTCGGCGGTGAACCGGCGGAAGTGTGGACGCGTTGGGGCGTCAACCCCCGCGTCCTCAACACCGAGGAGTCGACCGTCGCCTTCTTCCGTGACGTGCTCGACGAGATCATGGACCTCTTCCCCGGCCCGGTCATCGGAGTGGGCGGTGACGAGTGCCCCACCACCGAGTGGAGCGAGGACGCACGCACACAGGAGTTGATGCGCGAACGCGGGCTGCGCCACGAGAACGAGCTGCGGTCCTGGTTCGTACGGCAACTCGGCTCGCACGTCACATCGCGCGGACGCCGTCTGCTCGGCTGGGACGACCTGCTGGAGGACGAGGTGCCGGTCGGAACCGTCGTCGCCTCGTGGCGCGGCATGACCGGCGCCGTCACCGCGGCGCGCAGGGGCCTGTACGTGATCGCGTGCCCGGACGACCAGGTGTATCTCGACTACCGGCAGTCCGACCGGTCCGACGAGCCGATCCCCGTGGCCATACCCGTGACGGTGGAAACGGCGTACGGATTCGACCCGGTCCCGCCCGAGCTGACGGACGCGGAACGCGAACACGTCCTGGGCGGCCAGGCCAACATCTGGACCGAGCACATGGACTCGCCGCGGACCGTCGACTACTTCGGGTTCCCCCGCCTCTGCGCCGTCGCCGAGGCGCTGTGGACCACCGGCGAGCGCCGGTACGAGGAGTTCCGCGGCCGCCTGGACCACCATCTGGCCCGCCTGGACGCCGTCGGCGTCGAGTACCGCCGCGAGACCGGCCCTCTGCCGTGGCAGACCCGTCCGGGCATCGTGGGACGGCCGTCGACACTCGCCGAGCGGGAGGCATTCATCGACCAACTCGTGGCCGAGATCAAGTCCTAGGGTCTTTCGTCAGGCGGGGCAGGCGAGGAGGGAGGAGGAAGCAGGGAGCAGGTCCTTGATGGGGAGCGTGGCGGTGGCGGTGGTGGGCGCACAGGAGCAGGAGATGCCGATGCCCACGTCTCTCGTACGACCGGAGCTGCCCTCACACGGCAGTGCGGCTCGCCGAGCGGCCGACGGTGGCGGCCAGCGCGGTCACCTCCGCCCGTGCCGAAGCCAACGAGTCCGCCGCCGACGATTGCTGGTGGGCCAGGTGAGGCACCACTCCGGCCATCGTCATCTCGACGCTGACGAAGTGGATGTTCTCCTCGGTCACGCCCTGCTTGCCGAAGTAGGTCCGTAGGTACGGCGTCTGGAAGTCCCAGGCTTCCCGCGGAGTACCCGGGCCGTAGGCCCCGCCCCGCGTTGCGATCACCACAACGTTCGTCGCGCGCAACAGACTGGCCCCGGTGTCCGGGTCCGTGAATACGCCGGGGAATCCCACCCGGTCGATCCATGCCTTGAGCAGGGCGGATACCGAGAAGTTGTACATCGGGGCGCCGATCACAACAGTGTCGGCGGCCAGAAGCCCGGCGATCAGCGAGCGGGTCAGCGCCCATTCCCGTTCCTCCGCCGGGCTCCGAATCCACGTGCCGACGTCGGCCAGAGGAGGAAGGCCATTCCGTTCCAGACGCCGCCCCAGCGTGCAGTAGGCCGTATCCAACGGCCGGACCGGATCGGCGGCCAGATCCCGGTATACGTAGCGGTAGCGACCGCATTCCCCGGTCGGGCCGTGCGCGGCCCGCCAGGTATCCGCGAACAGCGAGGTCAGCTCCCTGCTGACCGAATCATCGGAGCGATTGGCACTGGAATCCAGATGGAGCAAGGACGCCATGGGTTTCTCCTGTCACCTCAGTCGGCTTGTACTCGTCATAGAGGTGACGGGTCGGGACGAGGAAAGGTGACCGGTGAACGAATGCGATGGGCTGGCAGAACGCTTCGAAGCGCAGCGCGGCCGGCTCCAGGCAGTGGCGTACCGGTTGCTCGGCTCACCGAGCGAGGCCGAGGACGCCGTGCAGGAAGCGTGGCTGCGTCTGGGCCGGACCGATGTCGGCACCGTGGACAACCTGGCGGGCTGGCTGCGGACGGTGGTGACCCGCATCTGCCTCGACATGCTGCGCGCCCGCGCATCACGGAGGGAGGACCTCGCCGAACAGCAGGTGCTCGACCAGATCTCGGAGCCCGCTGAGGGCGGCCAACCGGAGGACAGCGCTCTGCTGGCCGACTCGGTGAGCCGCGCGTTGCTCGTCGTACTGGACACCCTTGAGCCCGCCGAACGCGTCGCCTTCGTGCTGCACGACATGTTCGCCGTACCGTTCGGACAGATCGCGCCCATCGTGGAGCGCACTCCCGTGGCCACCAAGAAGCTCGCCAGCCGCGCGCGCCACAAGGTACGGGGCACTCCTGCGGTCTCGGCGGATGAACTCGCCCGCCGGCGGAAGGTCGTCTCCGCATTCCTGAAGGCTGCCAGGGCCGGCGACCTCAACGCGATCCTTGCGGTGCTCGCACCCGACGTGGTGCGCCGCAGCGACCCCGTGGTGCTGCCACCCGGCGCGCCCGCCGAGCTGCGCGGCGCGCGGGCCGTGGCGGAGGGGACCGCACTGCTTGCGCACAGGTCGCAGCTCGCAGAACTGGCCCTGGTCGACGGTACGGCGGGGCTCGTGGTAGCTCCGTGCGGTCGGCTGCTGATCGCGCTCACGTTCACCATCGAGAAGGACAGGATCGCCGCGTACCAAGTGATCGCGGATCCCGCACGCCTCCGGCGACTCGACCTCGCCGTCCTTTCCGAGTGAGCAGAGTTGGGGGAGCGGCTCTTGTCGGGGGTTTGTCATCCACCCTCCGGAATGCGCCCCGGGCCATCGCTACTGTGACTTTGCGACGGCGACGGCGACGGCGACGGCGAGAGCGAGAGCGAGAGCGATGGCGAACGGCGGGCTACGCGATCCTCTCTGTGGCCGCGTAGCCCTTCGTAGCAGGTCACGCTCCCTGGGGCCCATCCGGCTGGTCACGCGGTCCCGCCCGACGATCGCCGGAACACGGAGAACTGCTGTCCTGATGCCGTAGAGCGGCACCCCGGCGTAGTACGCGGCGGTGACGGCGGCCGACGCGAGGTCCGTGGCGGCGGCCTCGGGCGTCGTTCGCACGTGGCGTTCACCGAAGCGGCGGAACGCCACGGCGCACTGTGGGTTGAACGTTCACACACGTACCCTCTTCGGTGCGACGCCTCACGCCTCACGCCTCTGCCCTCGACGAGCACTGTCGAGGGCAGAGGCGGCTGCAGGGATTGCCGACCGTTGGCCGACACGGGTCCGGACCGGTCGCCGGTCCGGACGGTCACGGACCAATCAGTGTGCGTTCTCGGTGGGCCGGATGCCTCGGGGGATCCAGGCCCAGGCCGCCGCCGCGGCGACCAGTGCCAGGGCGGATCCGACGGCGAAGGCCGGGGTCATGCCGTGAGTGAAGGCGCGGGCGACCTGTTCCAGGAGCGAGGCGCCGTGCGCGCCGCCGAGTTCCTGGGCGGCGTGGGCTCCCTCACCCACCGAGTCGTGTGCAGCGGCCGGCACGGAAGCGGGCAGGCTGCTTCGGTACAGGGCTCCGGCCAGCGATCCGAGGGAGGCCACACCGAGAGCGGCGCCGAGTTCGTAGCAGGTCTCCTCGATCGCGGCCGCGCCGCTGACGTGCTCGTTGGGTGTGGCGGCCATCAGGGTGACCGAAGCCACCGTCGTGGCGAGCCCGGCGCCGAAGCCGATCAGGGCGAGGGCGGCCGCCATGACGGGGTAGCCGAGGTGGTCGTCACCGTCCTGGGCCAGCCAGGGCAGAACCAGTCCCGCGGCCATCAGGACCAGGCCGGATGCCATGACATGGCGGATCGGGAAGGTACGCATGAGGGCCGGAGCGAGCAGGGAGGTGACCACCAGGGCCAGGGGCGCGGGCAGCACCCGCAGTCCCGCCTGGAGAGGCGAGTAGCCCTGCGCGTACTGGAACCACTGCGTGAGCAGGAACAGCACCGCACCGAGCGCGACCATTCCCAGGAAGAGAACCGTGGCCGAGACGCTGAAGGCGCGGCTGGTGAACAGACGCACGTGCAGCAGGGGGTGGGCCAGGCGCAACTGGCGGCGCACGAACAGGGTCAGGACGACGGCGGCGAGTGCCAGCAGCAGCCAAGGCAGGGGCGCGGTGAGCCCGCTCTTGCCGAGCTGCTTGATACCGGCGGCCAGGGCGATCATGCCGACGATGGACTGGGCGACGCCGGTCCAGTCCCAGCGCCCGGCGCGCGGCGCGAACGATTCGGGCAGCAGCCAAGCACCGAGGGCGATGACGGCCAGTGCGATGGGGATGTTGAGCAGGAAGGCCGACTGCCAGCCGTAGTCCTCGACCAGGAGTCCTCCCACGACCGGGCCCAGCGCCATGCCACCTCCCATGACCGCTGCCCATACCGCGTACGCGAACGCCCGCTCGCGGGCATCTGTGAACACGTGCCGCAGGATCGACAGTGTGGTGGGCATGATCGCGGCGCCTCCGACACCGAGCAGTGCGCGGGCGGCGATCACGTGCCACGCCTCGGTGGCGGCCACCGCGCCCAGCGAAGCCACGGCGAACAGAGCGAAACCGACGAGCAGGAGTCGCTTGCGACCCCACCGGTCACCCAGTGCGCCGGCGGTCACCAGCAGTCCGGACAGGGCGAGCGCATAGACGTCGATGATCCACAACTGCTCCACGGCGCCCGGCTGAAGATCGGCGACCAGTGATGGGAAAGCGACGTTGAGGATCGTGGTGTCCATGGCGATCAGCAGCAGGCTGCCGGAGAGGATCGCCAGGACGACCCAGCGGCGCGCGTGCACACGGTCTGCGACCGGGATCACGGCGGGGCGGGACATTGAGACTCCAGAGGGTTGAGTAAGACGTATGAGTCTTAATTGAGACATCAATGTATCATTCTTTGCTCGGCTCGGGCAATCAAGGGCGATGACGGAGGCGGCCCCGGCGGGCCGGAAGCACAGGGGCATGGCTGTGTGCGAGGCCGAGGCCGAGGCCGAGGTCGTGAGGATGGGCGGGGGCGAAAGGCATACCTGTCCTGCCTGAAGGCTGCCGCACTGACCACCGGGCTCGTCGCTCGAACGAGCCGTCGCCGAACCAGGCCGGGCGCTGAAGGCCCCGTCCCTGAGACTGACCCGGCCGGTGCCGCACCGGGGCCCCGCGGTCACCGGGCTGCGCCTCTGCATGGGCCCGGACTCTCACTCGCCGGCCGGCCGGCGCCACGCAGGCCGCGTACCTACTGGAGCGACATCGCACGGGGCGCAGGAACAGGGGGACGGCGGACAGGCGAGAGCCGGCAATGAGTGCCTGCCCAGCTACGCCCCGAAGGGTACGAGGCCCGGACCGGCGCCGAACGCGTTGGGCGAACTCGGCGCCGACGGCGATCGAGGCAGTCCAGCTGCGGTCGACGACGCGACGGGGCCGACTACCCGCTCAGCGCTCAGGTTCTACTGCGTACCCACTTCGGGGACTGCTCGTGCTTTGCCGAGAGCCGGTGTTCTCACCCGCGGCTACGGCGCGAACTCCGGATAGCCGGCAACTTCATCTGGTCTGCCCGCTGACCATCCGAGTCAGTGGGCAACTCCGGTGTTCAGCCCAGGCCACTCTGGCCCGAGTGCCCTGGTGAAATAGCGCATGTGCTCAGGTGCGCAGGCGACCACGAAGCCGACGCTCCCGTCGTGGCACTCGGCGATGTTCCAGAAGGGACGGATGATCCGAGAGTCGGATCGAGTCCGCTTGCGGATCCGGCATATCTCAATGTGTTCGGTCGGCAGAGCGCGACGCGCGAGCGTCTTCACCTCGGTGGGCGATACGTGCAGCGCATTCCTGGAGGCCGCGAGGAAGACTACGACCGGACTGCAATACGGGCGGTCGCCGAGGATGCATGCCTCGAAGAGGACCTCACTACCTTCGGCGAAGGAGCGGGCCTGAGCCCTCGCCCGCCGTCTCCCACCGAAACCAGAGATCAAGAGGCTCCCCACCACGTCAATCAGGAACGCGATCACCCGGGCACCCACTCCTGGTTCGCGGTGTACGTCTCCGCACGCCGCTTGCCAAAGGCAAGGACACATAGTCCTGCGCGGTGCAGTCGCCTCCGCCCAAATTTGATCGCAAGGCTCGCGTCTGAGTATGCGTTCGGTCAAGTGCCTGAATCTGTCCCCAGCAGCCCTTGATGATTCGAACGAAACAGCCACCAGGCCGTACCGAAAGTGGATTTTGAGCGCTGAATGATCCGAACCCGGTGATCGCGGGCCGGGACGTCCGCGCGGTGGCTTCACCACCAAGCGGCACCTGGCCGTCGAGCAGGGCCAGAGGCCCATGGCGATCGTGGTGACGGCAGGGCAGTCGTGGAGACTCGCCGCAGGATCCGCTGCACCACCCCGGACAAGGCCGACCAGGAACCAGGCCCGCAATCGCAAGAGCCGTGGCTCTCTCCGCGGCCGTCCGCCGAAGTTCGCCCCGGAAGACTACAGGGCCAGGCGTGCGGTCGAGTGCGGCACCAACCGTCTGAAAAGGCACCGGGCCGTGGCCACGAGGTACGACGAACCAGCCGTCCGCTACGAGGCAACTGTTCTGGTTGCAGCCGTCAACGAGTGGTTGTGAGGGGGTGGTGACGGGCGCATGACTCTGTGGGTGACCATGGGGCCCAGGAAAGAGCCTCACGCCAACCGGGCCGCCCGCATGCCCAGCCCTGAAGCACCTCGGCCACAGGTTTCACCGCGAAGACCTCGTGCTTACGGGGTACCCATGCCTGGAAGTGCTTGTCCGGCCCTCCCTCGCGGTATTCCACCTGATAGCTCAGGTCATCATTGAGATACACCTGCATGTAGTGCTGGTCGGCGGGTTCCGAATCGAACCGCCTCACAACGACAAATCGCCGTGCAAGGCTCATGCCGGCCAGCAGATCGTGCAGCTGTTCCTCGGACGGGTCGTCCCAGGTCGTGCCGTCCGCCTCAACTGCTTGAAGCACTGGTGTTGCCATGCAGCCGAGTCTAGTCACCCAGCGTGCTTTCGACTCCTGCGGGTTCCACTTCTGGAACACGCTTCAGATCGGCGCCGATTCCACTCGGCCGGTGGTCCTGCCGCCGATGCGTCCCGCCAGCCATTCAACGCGGCGATCACTGCCGTCCGCGCCATCGGTGTGTACGTGAATGGTGTGGTCCTGCGACGGCTCATACTGATACAGGTCCCGGGAGTTGACCGTGAGTGTGAGGTAGGCGTACTTCTGGGAGACGACTTCCAAGTTCGCCTCGGGCACCTCGGGCCAAGCGTTCAGATCCCAGCGGATTGCCGCTGCGGTGTCGGCCACAGCGGAGATGAACGGTTCGGCTCGGTCCAATGGCCGACACCAGTCGAACACTCTGATCGGCAGACATTCCGCCGGCTCGTCGCCAGCTTCCGACGAGCCGTGCTCCTTGCCCTCCACCGCCCACCACTCAAGGCCGGGCAGCACCGCCTGTACGCGGCTCAGGACATCCGGCGTATGGATTGTCGCCTCGAAGTCCACCTCGGCGCCGGTGACGTCGGCGACCGCCAGTAGAACCCGCACGGCACGTATCGCCTTGTCCAGCTCGGCTGTCACGAAGATGGCGGCCGCTGCAGAGTTACTCACACACGAAGCCTTGCACGCCCCGGACGAACATCACTCAGTGGGGCGGCGACGGACCTTGGGGTGCGGGGCAACCACAAGGCCCGCTGGTCGCCGTCGCCTTCGGTCTCGCCCGGGGTCGGCACTCATGCGCGCGGTGCGGTGCCGTGCGCTACGGTCGCCTCGCGAACCCCCCCGGACGCCTCCCGTAATCGCGCTCTGCCCGCCCGATTTCGGGGGCCGGACGGGCAGAACGTATCGACGTCGGAAACCATGCCGCCTGCCGGAGCGAACGGGCGACGACAACCGAAAGAAAGGAAACGCTTCCTGACTCTCACTCCGCAACCATTGGCTCGGATCCATCCATACGCGGATCAGCTGTCGCGTCTTCGGATTTCGGCACCCGTCCAAGCCGAATCGCTCCGATTCGCATACCGTCTCAGGCGGTCTCGCTCACCTCGGCAGGATCCTCCTGCCCATCGGCCGGTAGGCTCGTCGGCCATGTCCATACAGACACTCGCATGGTTCACCGCGCGCAGGGTGAGAGTCGCCGCCGTCCTGGCTGCCGTATTCGTATCCGGCTGGTACCTGGGGCAACCCATCCTGCTCCCACAGTGTGACGCGCCGATGAAGACCGTGCGCTACAGCGACTACCTGGCAGCCGACCGCCCAGGAGGCTGCGACGAGAAGCCGCGCCTCCTGGCCTGGCTCACAGGAAACCTCGGTTGAGGGCAGAACATTTGACGGTGATGGTGACAGCCTCCGGGCGTACCCGGTGGCAGACGCCGACCCGCCCCGGATCGAACAATCCCAGGCGGGTCGCGTGTTGCCTGCCGGTCAGTTCGACGTACCGGCGAACATGCCGGGCTCGTACGAACCCCCGGGATTGTGGACGATCACGTTCATCCGGGTGGCCGCATTGATCAGGGATACCAGGCAGACCAGCGCACCGACCTGGTCGTCGTCGTAGTGCTTGCGCACCTCGGCCCAGGTCTCGTCGGACACACCGTGGTCGCCGAGCCGGGTGCCCTCCTCGGCGAGCGCCAGCGCCGCGCGCTCGGCCTCGGTGAACACGGTGCTGTGCCGCCAGGTGGCGACCAGGTTGAGCCGGAGCGCGGTCTCACCGGCGGCCGCGGCCTCCTTTGCGTGGGCGTCGACGCAGAAACCGCAGCCGTTGATCTGACCGACCCTCAGCTCCACCAATTCCTGCAGGGCCTTCGGCAGCGTCGACTCCTCCAGGACCAACGAGGTGCTGTAGAACCGCTTGGCGATCTTCGCGGCGGTCGGGCTGTCGAACAGGTTGAAGCGAGGTTCCATGATGTCGTCCTCCGTTGTGGTGTTGCGTGCTGCTGCACTGGATGAACACAAGATGCCGACGGCCCGATCCCTGTGACAGCACGATGATGTGGGGTGTGTCACCGGTCGCGGGTGTCACAAAGCGGTGGGGGCCGGCGTCTGGTGCACGGCACAGTTGAGAGCGAACGAGCGGGCAGGAGCCGATGATGGACGACCGAACAACGAGCGACCGGACAAGGGGCCTGTCCGAGCCGGACGCACATGACGGCCTCATGGACATCGTCACGGAGGCGTTCGTCGCCCATCGCAATCTGCTGTTCACCGTCGCCTACGAGATGCTCGGCTCGGCCGCCGACGCGGAGGACGTGCTCCAGGAGACCTGGCTGCGGTGGGTCGGCGTCGATCTCGACACGGTGCGGGACCAGCGTGCGTACCTGGTTCGGATCACCACCCGGCAGGCGCTGAGCCACCTGCGTACGCTCGGCCGCCGCAAGGAGTCCTACGTCGGCCCCTGGCTGCCCGAACCACTGCTCACCGCACCCGATGTGGCCGAGGACGTCGAGCTGGCGGACAGCGTCTCGATGGCGATGCTGCTGGTACTGGAGACCCTCGCGCCGACCGAACGGGCGGTGTTCGTGCTGCGCGAGGTGTTCGACGTCGAGTACGACGAGATCGCCGAGGCAGTCGACAAGAGCCCGGCAGCGGTCCGCCAGATCGCCCACCGCGCACGGGCACACGTTGCCGCGCGCCGGCCGCGCGGGGTCGCGTCCGCCGACGAGATCCGCCGCACCGTCGAGGCGTTCGGGCGGGCGGTCGAAACGGGAGACCTGCAACGCCTGCTCGACATCCTGGCACCGGACGTCGTCCTGCTGACCGATGGCGGCGGTGTCGTGCGGGCCGCGCTGACGCCCGTCGTTGGGGCCGACGAGGTGGCCCGCGTGCTGGGCAGGATCGCCGCCGCGATGTCGTTGCAGCCGACACAGGTGAACGGTGACCCGGCGCTGATCGTCCGGCTGGCCGGCGAGATCGACACCGTCATGGCGATGCGCATCGACGACGGCCTCGTCACCGGGCTCTACGCCGTGCGCAATCCCGAGAAGCTGTCGCATCTGGAGCAGGAGACCACTTTGCGCCGCTGAGCCTTCCCAGCAGAACGAGCCCGGACAACTGGATGGTGGTGCGTGGAAGGATTAGACCGACAGATTGGGCGAACCGACGTCCGGTAGAAGCTGCTCCGGCCGGTGCCGTACATGCTCGCCCTGACGGGACCTGCCGAAGGAGCTGGGTCGACGGGACGGTACGCCGGGCCCGTCAACACGCAGCCGGCACGCCAGGACGTGAGAACGGTCGCCCTGAACTCGCCGATCACGCCATTGACCGGTTCCGCGGCGGGCTGAGCACCAAGATCCACTTGGCCGGCGATGCTCACGCCCGTCCGCCGAGGATCGTCGCCACAGCAGGCCATGCAGGAGACTCGCCCGCCTTGGCGAGCATCATGGGTGCGCTTCGCGTGCCGTGCGCCGGACTCGGGCGCCCGCGTCCGCGGCCCACATGGTGATCGCGGACCGCGCGCACTCGTCACACACGATCAGGGAGCATCTGCGCCGACGGCACGTCCGCACGATCATCCCGCAGCCCGTTGCCAGATCCACAATCGACAACCGCTCGAAGCAGTGGCGTGGCCCGGCCCGGTCCGGCTATGCGCACCGACAGACTCGCCGCCGTCGACCACGCCCCGCTTCATTTCACGGCCGTCCTCCTGCGGTGTCGCAGTTGACCCGGGACACGGCTCTCAGGCTGTGGGCGTCACTGCGGCAAGCCTGGAGATCTCGGCGGCGACAGCGCCCGGGTCGGGGGCGACGGTGACACGGGCTACGTCGTCCAGACCGGGGTGATTGCCGACGCGGACCGAGTGCCGCGCGTTGCGCAGCAGGTCGAGGTCATTGATGTCGTTGCCGAAGGCGTTGTACTGGTCGATGCCCAAGGAGGAAAGTGCCTCCCACTTGTTCGTGGTCCCCGGGGCGAAGTCGATGATCGCCTCGTCGAGGTGGTGATTGACAGTCATTCCGAGCGTACGGCCGGCCTCGGCGAGGGCTGCCATGTCGCTCGCATCGACCACGAGGAACTTCACGACGGCGGGGAGGTCGGCGAGGTCGACCTGGCGGGCGAGGCGGCCTTGGTCGACGCGGTCGAGGATCGGGTGGCCGTCCGGCCCGGTGTAGGCGTAGTCCCACGGGCCGTCGGCGAGGTAGCCCGCCCGGAACCGGTCGGCCTCGACCAGCAGCTTGCCGAGGTCACCGGCCTCGAACGCGGCCCGCGCCCGGACCCGGCCGTCGACAGAGACGAGGCTGCCGTTTCCGCCGATCAGCGTGGCGCCGGGGAAGGCCCCGTCGAGGACAGGCAGGAGGTCGCGGACCGGCCGGGCAGAGGCGAAGACCAGCTGGAAACCCGCGCTCTCGCAAGCCTCGATGGCAGTCAGGATCCGGCGGTCGATCGTTCGTCCGTCGAAGCAGAGCGTGCCGTCGATGTCGAAGACCGTGGTACGAGCAGTGGAAGTGATCACGGTGGGATCGTATCGAGCCGGTGCCGTACCCGATCTACCGGTCGCGGTCGCCAAGCCGTGACTCCTCCCGGCCACTTACAGGCATGCAAGGCGCAAAAGGGGCACAACTCGGGTCGCGGACCGCGGACTGCGGGCCCAGAGCGAAAGGACTCGTCGAGCCGGCCCGGAGCGCCAGGTCAGGGGCCACGCACGGGGCGGTTTCCTCCCGGTCCAGGTTCGCGGCGGCCGACGGCTCTCGTCCTTCTCCCGGCTCGGCGTGTTCACCCTGTCCACCGTGTTCGCGCCGCCCAACATGTGGGCATCACCACCGAGCCGGACGACCATTGGCTTCGGACATTCGCGGGGCGGGCTGACGACCTCGCTCCATATCACGACTGAGCACCGGTCGAGTGTTACGAGGTGACCGGGCCGGTCCGCAACCATCAACGAGTGGCTGAGACCACTCCCTCCGCACGTGGCTACCGGGCCTCGCTGCTCTCCGTGTCGAACGCCTGGGCAACGGCGAGACTGTCCTCGTAGACGTGGTGCCGGGTGACCAGTCCGTGCTCGATCGTGAGATGCAATGCGAACCGCGCGCGGTATGCGCGCCCGGTGGACCGGGCGGTTTGGCGGATCTCGCCGAGCACGACCGCGTCATTGCCGTCGATGAGGATGCGCTCGACCTGGGTGGCGGCCTGCCCGGGCACATGGTGCTCCGCAAGCTCGCGGTAGTGAGCTGCGGCGTCGTTGCGTGTGCACCGGTGCCGGATCCATGGGGTGGCAGTCCGGCCGTGTTCGGACTCCGGCCAGTCCAGTTTCCAGTCGCCGCGTTCGGCGTACAGCTCGGCGATGTGGTCCGGGTCGCCCTCGCCGATCCGGCGCAGTAACTCCTGCACCACGGAGCGGGTGGTCGTGGGCGTGTTCAAGGACATGGCCAATCCTTCCGTTCGGGAACCGCGCGTCGACGCGGCGAGATCACATTCTCTCCGACCCTGACTGCCCACAACGATTACCTCTCGGGTAATGGTCGTCGGGGTCCGCTTCTGCAACAGCCCCGATGCCATGGCTGACGGCCTTCGCTGCCCTGTCGGCCGTGCGGCGCGTCGGTCGATGTCCTCCGGGGTCTGCCGACGACATCGAGGGCATGGGTGCCCGGTCCGCCATCGTTCCGCCCGCCACCACGATGCGCTCCCCACTGGGCTGTTGACCGCCGACACCGGGCCGCCCGGAGAACGGTTCGACGGCTTCGCGGAGTCCTGACACCGTGGCGCACCTCGAGCCGGTGACCGCTGCGGACGTGCAGCATATGCAAGGGCTGGCGCAGCGTCTCACCGCCACCCGTCCGGACCTGGTGAACAGTAATGCGGCGTTGGGAGAGCCGGCCGAGGCCTGCCAGGGCATTCGGCGGACCGCGCCGTACCGTGGCGACCTGCACATCGTGGTGGAGGTGGCGGACGGAACGATGGCGGCCTCGATGATCATGTGGCTCGACGAAGTGAACAGGACCGCTGAGTTCGAGCCGGTCGGGACACATCCGGACCACCGGTGTCTGGGGCCGGCAAGAGGGATGCTTCTGCACGGGATGCATCTGGCGCGGGCGGCCGGGCCAGGCAGATGGCGGTCGCCTGTCTCGGTGCGCCGGGGCATCCTCGGGCGCGCGGGCTGTATCACGGCGTCGGGTTCCGGGAGCTGACCCGGGATGCGTCGCTGGTCAAAAGCGAGACTTCGGGCTGAGAGCTGTCCGCCCGGTTACCCCTTGACGAGAAGTGCTGGGCCGCGGTGTGCGCGCGAATGCGTATCGGCCGGAGAGTCAACTCAATGCTGGATGACTCACCCTCATAGTGGGTGAACGAGGGGGCCCGCGCTGGCGTTTTCAGTCGTTTGTGCAGATGACAGTGGGCAGTGGTGGGACCGATGTGCTTCGAGTGACACGGGCGCATCGGTGTATTCGAGTGCTTCGCGATCGGCGGCAGTCGCGGACTCCGGGAAACCCCTAGCTCCGATTTGGCGGAGAACCATCGAAGGCTCATTCTCCGCACCCCTTCAGTTGCGCTGTCATTTCGGCGGTCCTGATTCCGTCACGACGCACGTCCCACGGTGTTGTCGCCGGAGTCCAGCAGCGCCGAAAGTGAAGGTGGAACCGTGACCACACCTCCTCCCGCCCCGATCCGGATCGCACTGGCCAATGGGAGCTTCGAAGAGCCCGTCGTCACCGGCGTCGAGATCCTGCCGGATGCCTCGCAGTCCCAGGCGACCAAGCGGGTACCGGGCTGGCTCACCACGTCGACCGACCACATGATCGAACTGTGGCGTTCCGGTTTCAATGGCGTGCCGGCCGCGGATGGCTCCCAGTTCGCCGAACTGAACGCACGCCAGGTCGCCACGCTCTATCAGGACCTGCCGACCACACCTGGCTCCAAGCTGTACTGGCGGCTCTACCACCGGGGGAGGGCCGGCCAGGACACCATGGCTCTGGACATCGGCGTACCGGGCTCCGCGGTCGAGCAGCGACGCTTCACCGACGGCAACACCGCCTGGGGCTACTACACCGGCACCTACACCGTCCCAGCGGGCCAGACGCTGACCCGCTTCGCGTTCCGCTCCGTATCCGCCGCCGGGGGAAACCAGTCCATCGGGAACTTCCTGGACGGAGTCTTCTTCGGTACCGCCCCCCATGTGGTGTTGACCAAGATCGCCGTTCCTGTAGGACCACTGGAGGTGGGTGATGTCATCACCTACCGCATCACCGCCCGGAACGAGGGCGGCGGAGCGGCCGAGGCGCTGACCCTGACCGACGTCATTCCGGCCGGTACGACGTACCTGCCCGGATCCTTGCGCATCGTCGACGGTCCCAACACGGGACCGAAGACCGACCGGACCGGTGACGACGAGGCGTACTTCGATGCCCAGGGGAACAGAGTGGTCTTCCACCTGGGCAACGGAGCTTCCAGTACCGAGCCGGGCAGCCTGCCCAGCACCGAGACGCTGCCGGGCGGCACCACCTTGGAATACCGGGTCACCATCGACCTGGTCAGCGCCGGCCGTCAGATCACGAACACCGCCGGGGCCACTTACGAGAACCGCCTCGGACCGACCCCCGAGCCACTGACCGCCACCTCCGACGAGACGGCCACCGAGGTCAACCCGGCCGCCGACCTGACCGTCACCAAAGCAGCCGACGAGACCACCGTCACCGTCGGGCAGACCGTGACCTACCGGATCACCGTTCGTAACGCCGGGCCGAGCCAGGCAACCGGCGTCACCATCACCGACCGACTCCCCGACAACTTGACCTTCCTGTCCGCCGCACCCAGCCTCGGCACCTACGACCCGGCGACCGGGCATTGGACCGTCGGGAACCTGCCCGAAGCCGGCAGCGCAACCCTCGTGCTGCGAGCCAAAGCCACCGCACCCGGTCTGACCACCAACGCCGCCATCGCCACTGCCAACGAGAAGGACCCCGACCCCACGAACAACACCGACTCCGTCACCATCTGCATCGAACGTGCTCCCGCTTGCTGTGACCCCTGCTCCACAGAGAAATAGCTGAGCCGCACGGCCCGCTCGCCACCGCGAACCGCGTTCCCACCATGTCCTCGGCCCCGGCCTGCCGGACGCCGGGGCCGGGGCAGGTCGTCGAGTGCTCTGGTGGTCGCGGTCAAGAGCAGAGGTCAGCTGGTATTGCCGATGACGTTGCGTGCCGCGAGGCGGAAGTCCTTGACCGCTTGGTAGAGGATTCGCTCCCGTTCGGCGGCGAGGGCGGTGTCCTCGGTTTTGTCGGTGGTGTCTCCGGCGCGGGCGTTCTCGACCATCCGGCGCATGATGTGCGAGAGATCGGCGGAGGCGTGGGCGACCCGTTCAGTGGCTTTTGCGAGGGAGGCGGGCCCTTCGAGGAGGACGACTTCGGTGGCGCGGTGGACCTCGCGAGCCAAGGCGATGAAGCGGCCTGTCTTCTCGTCGACGTCGGGCAGGTCGGGACCGTCCGGACGCAGCGCGTCGAGTACGGCGTCCATGGCGATGTCGCGGTCATGGAGAGCACTGAGGTAGCCGGCGTATGCGTCACGGCGGTGCTGGCGGCTCCAATGAGCATGCTGGGACCGTGCCTGTGCACGGCCGTTGACGACCGCGGCCCCGAGAGTGGTGGCGGAGCCGACGGCGGCACCCAACAGTGCGGCAAGTCCTGAGTCCATGGTGCCCATTGTGCCGCTCTCGCCGTTCGTCCTCTTCGCCGGGGCTTCGTCCTCCTGTTGTGATGGGCGGGACCGCTGAACGCCTCACCGGTGGAGAGGGCGTGTCCTGCATTGTGAGGGGTAGTCGGGTTCTGGTTCTTCGGATCCACCGGCTTTTCGGACAACTCGGTGGAAGTGGTTCACAACGCGGGGCTCAGCCTCATGGGACGGCCGACGAGTGGCACATGAGTGGTGTCGTGCGACGGGCGACTCGTCTGCGGACCATGGACGACGAGCCGAATGCCCGCTTGCAGGGCGCAGCTTCGAGCTTGGCCCGCTCAGGGAACCGAAGGAGACAGTCCCTGTGGGTTGAGCGGGCCGAGCCCCCCCCGCAAGCCACCCTCGTGACTGATCGGCGCTCTGATCAGGGGCGATCGGACGATGGCGCCATGGTGTCGGTGGGATATCGGCGCTTTTCGGTCCGACGTCGGTGGGGTCCGGCACCTTTGGAGAGGTCCTGCCGGGTACCCACCCGGCTGTGAGCCGGGATTCAAGGAGCGCACATGACGATCACTGTCCGACCGGGAAGCACCGTGATGTTCACCGGCGATTCGATCACCGACTGCCAACGTCTGAAGAGTGAAGACGGTCTCGGGTTCGGCTACCCGTTGCGCATCGCGGGAGACTGGGGACTCCGCAGCCCGGACCGGCCCGTGACCTGGCTGAACACCGGGATTGGTGGCAACAAGGTGATGGACCTCGAAGCCCGCTGGCAGACAGACGTACTCGACGCGCGCCCGGACATCGTGTCGATCCTCGTCGGTGTCAACGACATGGGCTGGCACACGCTGGACCCGAAGGGGTACGTGATCCCCGTGGAGGAATTCGAAGCGGGTTACGACCGCCTGCTCGCGCCCCTCGCCGAGGTGGGCGCGGAGCTGATCCTCATCGAGCCGTTCCTCCTGCCGATCCACGAAGTCGTCGAGGCCGGAGCCGGTGCCGCTCTCATCGGGGAGGAGGAGCGGAAGGAATGGCGTGCCGACCTGGATCCGAAGATCCAGGCCGTGCGTAGGCTCGCCCGCAGGTACGGTGCACAACTGCTCGCCGCCGACGCCATGTTCGCCGAGCTCGCCGCGACGACCGGACCGGAGCGCTGGTCCGAGGACGGCGTACACCCGACGCCGGCCGGTCACGCGGCACTCGCGGCGGCCTGGCTGCGTCTGGTCGCGTGATCGGGCCTCGCGACCGGGCGCGACATCAGGTGCTGCGATGGCGATCGGCTCTACCAAGCAGTTGCTCGGGTGAATGACTGCCGGAAGCCGGTGCAGTGCATAGGCCCGGGTCCGGAGCAACCATTCTCGGCCGTTCTCCGCGGCCGTGGGCTGGAGCAGGAGCTGCCCGAGGCGAGTGGGGCTACTCAGAGTGACACGCAGGATCGCCGGCAAGTGTGCCGGGATGGGCGTTGATGGTGGTGGGCCGTCGCGGCCCGTGGGAGAACTGGCCGGGGAGTGGGCGCAGCGGCTGCTGAATCCGCTGGTGGGGTGGCGTGGGGTGGTGTGGCTGATGGCTTGGTTCTGCCTGCCTGACGGCTCCAGGCGAGAGACCTGCCCTGAGGCCGAACGGGCGCCCCCGTCCCGCCTGCGACCCGCGCCATGTCCGCATCTGTGGCATGCCCGGCCGTACAGCCATGGCGCCAGGGGCGTGCGCGGCGGATGCTGAATGGGTCGGCGGTCACGCCGGCGACACGTGGCAATTCACGTACGGAAGGTCCGGGTGAGCAGGATGAACAGTGATGGTGTTGCAGTGGCGGGTGTGTCCGTACCCGACACGAAGCTGGCGCGCGAGGCGGACGAACTGGTGCGGGACACGACGAGCGAGCTGATCTATCACCACTCGCGGCGGGTGTTCTTCTTCGGGGCGCTCCAGGGCCGTAACCGCGACCTCTCGTACGATCCCGAACTGCTCTATGTCGGCGCTCTGTTCCACGATCTGGGGCTGTCCGAGCGCTTCCATGGCAGCGGTCGCCGCTTCGAGGTCGACAGTGCCGACGAGGCTCGGCGGTTCCTGGCGGCGCGGGACGTTCCGCAGGACAGTGTGCGGCGCGTGTGGACTGCGGTCGCCCTGCACACGACGCCGGGGGTGCCCGAGTTCATGGAGCCGGAGGTCGCGCTGGTGACGGCGGGTGTCGAGTACGACGTGCTGGGCATCGGCTACGACGACCTGTCCGAGGCCGACCGTGCGGACATTGTCGCCCTGCACCCGAGGCCCGACTTCAAACGGCGCATCCTTGCAGCCTTCACGGACGGGGTCGCCCCGAAACCGGAGACAACCTTCGGCAATGTGAAGGCAGACGTCCTCGCCCACTACCTGCCCGGCTTCGAGCGCGGTGACTTCGTACGGACGATCCTCGACTCGAAGTGGGATCAGTGAGCCCGAGCGGGCCGGCGGCGGCGACCGTCGTGATCGTTGCTTTCGACGGCGTACAGCTCCTCGACGTGACCGGGCCGGCCGAGGTGTTCGCCACGGCCGGCACCGCCGCCGGACCCGCCTACGATGTGCGCATCGTGTCACCGGACGGCGCCGACGTCAGGACGTCGTCGAGCGTGCGGATCGGTGTCGACGGCGGTCTGGACCCGCTGCCGCGCCGCATCGGTACGGTCCTGGTCCCCGGGCGCAGCGACTGGCGCGTCGCCGTGCACGACGTGGACCTTGTCCGCTTCACGACTCAACTCGCCCGCCGGGCAAGGCGGGTGGCATCCGTATGCGCTGGCGCCTTCCTGCTCGCCGAGGCCGGACTCCTGGACGGCCGTCGCGCTGCCACCCACTGGCGGCTCGCCGCAGAACTGGCCGCCGCCTACCCGGCGGTCACCGTCGCGCACGACCCGGTCTTCGTGAGGGACGGTCCCGTCATCACCTCGGCCGGAGTGACCGCGGGCATCGATCTGGCGCTCGCCCTGGTCGAGGAGGACCACGGAGCCGACACGGCCCGCGACGTGGCGCGCGAACTGGTGGTGTTCATGGCCCGCCCCGGCGGGCAGTCGCAGTTCAGTGCCCGTCTCGGTCCGCTCACCGGGCACCATCCGGCGGTACGGGCCGCGATGGACGCGGCCGGAGCCGACCCGCATTCCGCGGCCGACGTCACAGCTCTGGCCCACGCCGCCGGTGTGAGCTCCCGCCACCTGACCCGGCTCTTCCGGGCCGACACCGGAATGACCCCCGGTCAGTACGTCGAGTCCGTGCGCCTGGAAGCGGCCCGTGCCCTGCTCGAAGGCGGCGGCGACTCGGTCGAACACATCGCGCAGGCAGCCGGGTTCGGCTCGTCGGAGAGCATGCGCCGGGCGTTCCAGCAGGTGTTGGGGGTGGCACCCTCGGAGTACCGGGCACGATTCCGCTCCACCGACTCCGCTGATTCCACCGACGTGAGCGGCGCTCGGCGGCGCCTCGTACAGGTTGGGCAGGGCGGGGATCCGGATGGCTCGGACGAAGAACCGGACGATGCTTCGCGGCTACGAGCTCAAGGGTGACAGCGTGTTCCGAACTGCCGGCCGTGTCGCCCGGATGCACACCCTTGCCCCAGTCGGCGAGCAGACCCATGGCTCTGTACCCATGTCTCGGGTTACGAGATCACTGCCTGGCGTTGCTCGACGGCCGGGCATGGACTGCGAACGAGCTCGCAAGCCATGTCGGCGTCGCGCCTTCGACCGCGACCTCGCACCTGAACCTGCTCGTCAGCGGCGGAATCCCCGCCGAGGAGCGGCACGGACGTCACCGCTACGTGCGAGTGGCCGACCGCCGGGTGATCGAGCTGATCGAGGGCCTGGCCGCACTTGCCCCGCAGCACACCGCCCGACCGCGTTCACTGCCGGCCTCCGCCTGTCAGCAGGCACTGACCCGTGCTCGGCTGTGCTACGACCACCTCGCCGGAACCGTCGCGCCGGCGATCACCGACGCGATGGTAGGGCGCCGCCTGCTGGAGTGGGGCCCGAGCCCGGGCTGACCAGCGGGGGAGCGGCCTGGCTGGCCGAGGTCGGCATCACGGTGCCGAGTGGTTCACGTCGCCCGCTGGTGCGTGTACGCCTGGACCGGACCGAGCGCCGCCCCTATCTGGCGGGTGGGGTACGAGCCGCCCTGTGCAGCCACGCACTCACCGTCGGCTGGGTTACGCGGATCGGCACGACCCGCGGCCTCGCCGTGACCACCACCGGCCGCCGGGCATGGAACGACCACCTGGGCCTGACGCCGGATGATCTCTGATCCTGGGCAGCCGTCGGAATGGCACTCGCCGGATGGTCCGATCGGGTCACGGTGCCCCGGTTTCAAGCCGCCACAGCACGCCGTTGAGTACCTGTCGGTGATCAATCCAGGGACGGCCACGCCGGTCCACCTCCGGCAGCAGGGGCTCCATCTGCCTTTACGCCGCGTCCGACACACGCGACCGCTCACCCTTCGCCGCCCGGCACAGTTCCGCGCAGCGCGCTGCTGATCCGGCTCAGTCAGTCGGCGTGCCGATCCGTAGGCGGTTGCCGTCAAGGTCCTGAAGCTCAATCTCACGCGCCCATGGGGCGTCCTCCACCTGCGCGCCGAATTCAGCCGCGACAGCCTCGACATCATGGACACGCATGTACACCAGCGTGTCGGGACGGGCGTCGCCCGTGTGTTCCGACAAGAACAGCCGGACCTGTCCCCGGGCGACCTCGACGAACGCGGGTAGTTCCGGTTCGAAGCGGTGTTCCCACTGCTTGGTGAAGCCCAGACGGCCGTACCACTCGACCGCCGCCGCAGCGTCCTCGACACGAAGAATGGGGATGACTTGCTCGTCCATGTGCCCATCATCTCAGGCCAATCCGGCAGGGTCGACGCCGCTTGATACAGCACTGGAGTGGGGCGTCGGCGCCCGTCCGGTCTTCGAGGCGAACGATCGTCGGGACGGCTTCCGAGACCTGTTCGGGTGGGGCCACCTGCTCCCGGCGCGGCAGCTGGCCGAGATGAAGCGGACCGTCGCCGTGAGCGTCGAGGTCCAACAGCTGTGGCCCGGTGGCCGATACCGGCTCGGCCTGGCCGAACGCCCCCTGAGCTGCGGAGGAACCTACTGGGGACACGAGGGTGGGGATGGCGGCTACATCACTCTCAACGGTGTCACCGACGACGGTGGGCGAAGTGCTGTGGTCTCCATGTCCGAGGCGCGCGGCGACACCCCACAGCACATACTGGCCCAGGAGAACGCGGCCGGCGCCCTGATCGACCACGCACTGTGCGCCGGGAACCCGGCACGGGGCAGCCCGCAGCACCACCACGTGATTCGAACCGGACAGGTTCGTGCCGGCGTATGCGTGCTCTGCACGACGAAAAGGGGATGAGGGGCGAACCCGGCCCGTGCTTGGATGACCACCATGGTGTCTGCTGAGCGCTTGCTCGCCTTCGCGGCTATGTCGTTCCTGCTGATCGTGGTCCCCGGGCCCAGCGTGCTGTTCGTGATCGGTCGGGCGCTGGCGCAGGGGCGCCGGGCCGCGCTTACCACGGTGGTGGGGAATACGTTGGGCGCCTATGTGCTCATCGTGGCCGTTGCCCTCGGGGTCGGGTCGATCGTGGAACGCTCTGTCCTTGTCTTCACGGTGTTGAAGCTGGCCGGTGCCGCCTACCTGGTGTACCTGGGCGCCAAGGCGTGGCTGCACCGTGGTTCGTTGCAGGCCGCGATCACCGGTGACAAGGTCGCGCAAGGTGGCTCGCGTACGTTGTGGGAAGGGTTCGCGGTCGGTGTGGCCAACCCCAAGACCATTGTGTTCTTCGCCGCCGTGCTGCCCCAGTTCGTCGACCGCACCCAGGGGCACGTTGTGGTTCAGATGCTGCTGCTCGGCCTGGTCTTCACCATCATTGCGGTGGCCTCCGACAGTCTGTGGGCACTGGTCGCGGCAACTGGACGGAACTGGTTCGCCCGTTCGCCCCAGCGGCTCTCTCTGGTCGGCGGCGTCGGCGGGCTCACGATGATCGGCCTGGGCGTCACCGTCGCCGCGACAGGACGCAAGGACTGATCCTGCATCAGGCACGACAGGCCGGCCGGGGTGTGTCCTGGGCGGCGATCGGTCGTGGCGAGTCGTGGTCGGGCCTGTGTGCCGTTGCCGGCGCTGTTGAGGCTGGGTCCGCCATGGGTTCCGTCAGCCCCGTCCACGAGCCCGGGTCGATTGTGATCCGAACTGCCCTCGGCACTGGTACCGACGAGGACTCTCAGTTGCCGTGACGCAGTGTCATGGCAAGGTCATGCCCGAAGCAGTAGCGATGCGCCTATCCGCTCCACCGCACACCGGTGGCTTCCTGGTGGCGGCTATCGGGGTGTGGTGGCGTTGAGCCAGTCGTCGACGGTGACGACGTCGGCCCACTGCGGGAACAGCTTCTCGGTGAGGAATCGGTGAACCTCGGCGTTGGTGTCCAGGCAGGCGTCGGCGAGGACGGTGAGGCCGAAGTCCAGGTCGTTGGCCTGGCACAAGGTGTGCAGCACCACGGCGCTGGTGGCGATGCCGGTGAGGACGAGGCTGTCGATGCCCTGTGCCCTGAGCACCACGTCGAGGTCGCTGCCCGAGAAGGCGCTCGCCCGTCTCTTCGTGACCACCACCTCACCCGGCCGGGGTGCGACATCGGGGTGGATTTCGGTGCCGGGGTCGCCCTCGACGTGGAGCCCGGCTCGTGCGACGGCGGTCAGTGCCCTGTTGCGCGGGCCGACTTCCGGGAAACCCGGGCGCAATGCGATGACCACGTAGACGACAGGAATGTTTGCCGCCCGGGCGCCGTCGATCGCCCTGCGCAGGCGCGGCAGGTACCCGGAGCCGTCGTCGACAATGTCCACGACGGCTCGCTGGACGTCCATCACGAGAAGTGCGCTGCTCATACGGTCTCCAGGAAGGCATTGGTTCGGCGCTGAAGCGGGACGGGTTCTCCATGCTCGGACAGTGCACGGCCGAGGGCACCGTGGCAGTGTGCCTGCCGGGAACGATTTCCGCCAAGTGGGCTGCCAGGGCGGTGCGGTGCGGTCCGTTCTGGGCAGCGGGATGGACCACCACGGGGCTCTGCGACGGCGGTGAGTTCACGACCGCGGCGACTCCGTGCGCCACAAGCGCCTCGATCCGGACATCGACACGGCATCCGGGCATTGGGCCAGGTCGCGATGGCGAGTGCATTGCGACCTGGCCATTGCAGCGGCAGCCTCGCTGACGACGCGGCACCGGTTGCCCCCGATGCTCGGTGCCGTGCCCCGCCCAATCGGGGCAAGGCCATGGGGTCGATCTGTCAACCCCCGTGCAACGCCCTTCACTTGAAAAAAAGTTCTGCCGACATCGATCCGTTTCCGCAGCTCACCGTAGTGCGATTAGGTCTAGACCACTAACGAACCGGAAAACTGTTTACCGAGCACGCCTTCCCGTGGCTCACTGTGTCGTGTTCGCGTCAACCGGACGCGCGTAGATCCCTCCGCGGGAAGCGCGTGGCCGACTCCTCCTGACCGGATGCACGCTGACCGTTCTGTTTGCCGCGCCCCCTCACAGGCGCGCTGAGATCCGCCGCACCGAAGGACCGCTCGGCACCACTGAATCCCGCCCCCCACCAAGCAGGAGGAAACCTTGTTTCCCAGGAACCTTTCCCCCAAGTCCGTACAGCAAAGACTCACTCTGGCCGGTGTCCTCGGCACGAGCGTCGCACTGACCCTCAGCCTGATGTCGGGTACCGCTTCCTCGGCGCCACTGCCCTCCGGTGGCGCCGTGCCGCAAGGCAAGGGTTACATGGGCGTGGGCTACGTCCAGGACAGCAAGGACTTCAAGCCGGACACCCGACAGCTGCACCTCGACGCGAAGCCGGACGCGAACCTCCTGGCGAATCCCGTGGGTGTGGACGTCTCCAGCTGGCAGGGCGGCATCAACTGGGGCTCGGTCCGCGGTGCGGGTATCGAGTTCGCCTGGATGAAGGCGACCGAGGGCACCACGTACAAGGACCCCACGTTCAGTGCCAACTACCTGGGCGCCTACAACGCCGGTGTGATCCGGGGCGCGTACCACTTCGCCCGGCCCGACGTGTCCGGGGGCGCGGCGCAGGCGAACTTCTTCGCGAGCAACGGCGGCGCCTGGTCCCGCGACAACCTGACGCTCCCCGGCGTGCTGGACATCGAGGGCACCTGCTACGGGAAGACGCCCGCGGCGATGCAGTCCTGGATCCTCGACTTCTACAACACGTACAAGGCACGCACCGGCCGCGATGTCGTGATCTACACCAGCCCGAGCTGGTGGAACTCCTGCACCGGCGGCTGGACCGGCATGTCCGCCAGGAGCCCGCTCTGGGTGGCCCACTGGACCTCCGCGGGAAGCCCGAGCATTCCGCAGGGCTTCCCGTTCTGGACCGTCTGGCAGTACACGTCCACCGGCTCGGTGAGCGGCATCTCCGGGAACGTCGACCGCGACCGCTTCAGCGGCGACCGCTCACGCCTGCTGGCTCTGGCCAACAACACCCCGTGACGGCGGGCCCGAGCGCGCGGTGATGACCTCCGGGGGGCCGGTGACCCCGGCGTGATCGGCACCACGGGTCGGAGCGGACCGACCGACTGATCTGCTCCGGCCCGGAGCTCCGGCCGACGGCCCGGCCGGGCACAACGACAGTTCGTGAAGGAGAAAGTCATGAGCTCCACACCGAAGCCCCTCAGCAGGCGCGGCGCTCTGCTCGCCGGAACGGTGGCCCTGGCCGGCGGGATGGGGCTGGCCGGCCGTACGGACGCGGCCGTGCGAGTTCCGGAAAGGGCGCGCACCCCCTTGCCCACCCTGACCCCGCAACAGCGCGCCGGGCAGTGCGTCATCCACTCCTACCCGGGACTCACGCCCCCGGCCCGGCTGATGGACGCGATCAGGGAGGGCCGTACGGCCGGGGTGATCTTCTTCGGGGAGAACATCAAGAGCCTGAGCCAGATCGAGGGCGTCATCCAGGAGATGAACGAGGCGAACGCCTCCGCCCCGGTGAAGGCCCCACTGCTTCTGATGACTGATCAGGAGGGAGGCATGGTACGCCGCTTGCCCGGCGAGCCCGTGCTGTCCGCGAAGGACGTCGGTGCCTCGACGGACCCGGAGGGACAGGCGGAGTTCACCGGCAGCGGTGCGGGCATGAACCTCGCGGGCGTCGGCATGAACGTCAACCTGGCGCCGGTGCTCGATGTGTACCGCACGGCCGGCGACTTCACCGACCAGTATGAGCGGTCGTACAGCAAGAACCAGGATGCGGTCGGCGCATGCGGCGCGGCCTTCATCACCGCACAGCAGGACGCCGGGGTGGCGGCCACCGCCAAGCACTTCCCCGGCCTCGGCCCCGCCTCCGCGAACCAGAACACCGATCTGGGGCCCGTCACCCTCACCACGTCCGCGTCGACGCTGCGCAGCGTGGATGAGGTGCCTTACCGGGCGGCGATCTCGGCCGGGACCAAGCTGGTCATGCTGTCCTGGGCCGTCTACCGGGCATTGGACGCCGACCGGCCTGCGGGACTGTCCCCGACCGTGGTCGGCGAACTACGGAACCGGCTCGGCTTTCCGGGCGTGACGGTCACCGACGCCCTGGAGGCCGGGGCTCTTCGGGCCTACGGCAGCACGGCGGAGCGCGCCGTACTGGCAGCCGCGGCCGGGATGGACCTGATCCTGTGCTCGGCCCGTGACGCAGCTCAGGGGGAAGATGCGGTGGCCGCGCTGAGCGAGGCCCTGGCAGCCGGCACTCTCGACGGGACCGCCTTCGACGCGGGCGCCGAGCGCGTCAATGCCCTTCGCGGCAGTCTGTCCTGACCGACCCAACACGCATGCCGGTCAGGGACACACTGCAGAAAACGCAGGTCCGCCGACGGAGCCAGGTGCTCCGGCAGCTGCCGTGGAGGTGCCGGAGCAACGGACAACGAGACACCCTCGTGCCGCGCCGTGCCGTGCCGTGCCGTGCCGTGCCGTGCCGTGCCGTGCCGCGCCGTGCCGCGCCGCGCCGCGCGCGAGGGCGACCTCGACACCATTACGCACACGGGCCGGGGCGCCGAACCCGACACTGCCGAACACCCGAGTACGCACATACGGATGGTCGCTCCCCGGCCGAGGCGTCCGGTGCTTTCCAGCAACCACGACCCGCGCCGAGCCCCGCTACGCACAGGCTCTAACGTTGGTCCATGCTCAAGATGCCGACACGGGTCGAACTGCGCCCGCTCACCCTCTCCGACCAGGACGAGTTCTGCACACTCGTGCGGGCCAGCTCCGAGTTGCACCTGCCGTGGATGCGACTGCCCGCGACCGCGGAGGAGTTCCAGGGCTGGATGCGCCGCTTCGACGACGGCACCAACCTGGGCTTTCTGGTCCGTGTACGGGAGACCGGCGTGGCCGCCGGCATGGTCAACATCAACTCGATCATCCGGGGCCGCTACCAGGGCGCGTCCATCGGCTATGCGGCCTTCGCTCCGTCCACAGGGTGCGGATACATGACCGAAGGGATTGCCGCCACCCTGGAACATGCCTTCACCGACCTGCGGCTCCACCGGCTGGAGGCCAACATCCGGCCGGCGAACAAGGCATCCCTGGCCCTGGTCCAGCGGTTGGGCTTCCGCTACGAAGGGGTCTCGCCCGCCTACCTCTACATCAACGGGGAATGGCGGGACCACGAACGCTGGTCCATCACCGCACCGACCCCTTGGACAGCCGACCCGTCCCTTCCCGGGGTCTGAGTCACACGGCGCCGCTCCCTTCGGCCATCACGGCCGTCATCGGTCTGCTGCTCGGGCTCTTCGGGTTGCCGACCGTGGTGAACTCTCCGACGGCCGGGTCCGTGACGATCACGGAAACCTTGACGGCCACGGCCACCACCACTGTCGAGGCGTCGCCCCACGACGAGTTCGGTCTCCAGACCGTGACGCTGGGGGCAAGTCGTACTCCAACGCCATGGTTGTCGGATACCCCTGCCTGCCCGGTGCCGAGTACAGCATCAACCAGAAGTACAAGAAGCTCGTCCTTACCGTGGGCCTGGACGACAACGCCGTGGCCGTGAGCGGGAAGCCGGCGGTCATCGGGGACGGGAAGACCCGTAAGAACATCATGCCGGAGGTCAACAAACCGCGGTGTCCGGGGAGCCGCTGTCGGCGGGGGCCGTCGTCCCTCGCGTTCCGGTCGGGGATCGGCCCGCCGGCGACGAACGCGTGCACTTCGGTTCTCATGGGCGGATCTTCCACTTCCGTTGTCATCGGGGCGAGGCGCCTTCGCTCTTGGACCTTGACGGCTAACACTGTTAGCCATTACGTGACGCCGGATGGCTAGCGGCGTTAGCTGTCTGGTGTCACGACAAGGGGGCCACAGTGAACACCGCTACAGTCAGCAGCACTTCGTGCGGCAACGTCCCGTCCCAGGCACTCCGGGGCACATGTGGGGTATCCGTCCTCCCTCCCGGGGCACTGGCGGTCGTCGGAGAGGTCGGGGAACCGCCTGCCGTCGCCGCGCTCATGGTTCTCGCCGGGGCGGGCACATTCCGGCATAGCCGGGTGAGGCGCACTGCGGGAATTCGGGGTGCCCGGATTCCCGCATCCCCGGGTTCCGTCATCGTTCGGATCTCGGGTTCCGGAACCGGACGGTCCGCCGGCATGGCGATCGCGCGGGCGACCCGCCGTGGCTGACCGCGCGCAGCAGATCATGGCCGCTGCCCGCGAATTGCTCGACGCCGAAGGCCCCGATGCGTTGTCGATGCGACGCATCGCCGCACGTGTCGGGATCCGGGCGCCCTCTCTGTACAAGCATTTTCCCGACAAGGCCGCTGTCGAGGCCGGGCTCCAGGCGCAGGGTATGGCCCAGTTGGCGGAAGACCTGGAAGCGGCCGGAGTCGAGATCGGCGTTGAACAGCCCCTTCTTGTGCTCGCCCGCGCCTACCGGCGGCACGCCCTCGCCGGCCCCCACCTCTACCGCATCACCCACACCCAGCCGCTCGGCCGCACCGCCCTCCCCGATGGACTCGAAGACCGTGCGGCCATGCCGCTGGCCCGTGCGGTGCACGGTGACATCGACATCGCGCGCTCGTTCCGGGCATTCGCGCACGGCATGGTCGTGCTCGAACTCGACGGCCGCTTTCCGCCCGACGCAGACCTGGACGCCGCATGGCGCACCGGCTGCGACGCGTTCACCCAGGCAATTCGGAACAAGACCCCGGGAGACTCCGCGTGATCACGATCACCCAGGAGCGTGGTTCCGGCATCACTGCCCGGGCCGCCGGCTACACACATGCCGGGGCATGGATTCTCGGGTTTGCCGCCGTACGGGGAGCCGCGCCCGAAGTCGGCGACCCACACGCCGCGATCGCGAGCGCGTATGCCGACCGGCCGGTCCAGTCCGTGGCCCAGGCGCTGCTCGTTCACGGTGTGGCAGCCGTCGGCCTGCTGGTCATCGGATCCGCATTACTGGACCGGTCCCGCCGAACCGGCAGCGCTGCGGCCCGCTCGGCCGCATGGGCCGGGAGAGTTGCGGGGGCGCTCGCACTCGTACAACTCGTCCTGGAACTGATCGCGGTGTCCGGAGCCGACCCGGCGTCACCGGATGGAACCGGCGCACTGTTCGATGTGGTACAGAGTGCGGACGGCATCGAGATGCTCGCGCTCGCCGTGCTCGCAGCGGCTGCCTGCACGGCCTCGCGGCACGGCACACTGCTGCGGCGTCGGGAGGTCGTCATCGGCTGGGCCCTCGCCGCCACGATCACCGTCTCCGGCATCGGCTATCTGCTCCTGTCCACCGCCTTGACCCCGATGGCGTACGTTTCCCTGCCTCTGCTGCTGCTCTGGACCGCCGTACTCGGCGCGGCCCTCGGGCGTCGGCCCTGAGCTCGGAGTCCAGGGTCCTGGACCTGGACCTCGCCCCAGGACAGGAGGATCACTTCACGATGGCGTGCACCTGGTCCGCGACGGCTGGATCCGTCAGCAACTCGTTGTGCTTGAGGCAACCGGTCTCGACGTTGGCAGCCCCGTCCAGCATCGTGCTCGTGGTCGGACTGATCTGTTCGTCGCAGCCGGAACGGAACGTGGTGTACCGCGTGGATCCGGGCGTCGGGTCTGCTTCGTTGAGGTGCTGTACGACGTACGATCCGGGCGTCATGTCCCTGCACCCCTGGTCCCAGAGAGCACAGAGATATCCCAGGCTCGTGCCGTGGTTGGGGCCGGCCAGGGACACCCAGTTCCGGACGGTGGTCCCCCCACCGCCGAACTTGATGTACCAGCGGGACGGGAGGCTGCCCAGGCTGTGGGCGACGATGTCGACCTGCTCCGCACCGGTATCGTCGAGTACGCGGCTGACATAGTCCGCCAGTTGACCGCTCAGGACCTCGTTGGTCGACCGCGACGTGTCGTACTCCCAGGCGAAGAATCGGCTCTTCGGGTCACCCTCGGACTCGAAGCGGCTGATCATCGTGTTCCATACCCCGGCATCGCTATTGCGACCGTGCACGAAAATGACCGGCGTCCCGGTGGATGCCGTCGGGGCTGCGACGGCCGGCGCGGACACTGTGAGGGCGGCGACGAGGGCCGACGCTGCGGCGATTCCTGGATGACGCATGAAGAAGTCTCCTACTCTGCTCCGGCCTCGTGGCCGGTCGGACTGCGGGGTCACGATGAGTCGACATGATCGGGGACGCGGACTCTCGTTGGAACCGTCATGCGCGACCCGATGCATCAGGACACTCCCGGCGAGGGGCCTGGCCGGAGATGGCGCCGAAGGTGGCGATGGCGACCGCGACGGCCAACTCGAAGTTGTTGCCCGCGGCGGTGAACACCGGCGTGGTCGCCTTCGGGTAGCCGAAGGCGACCACGCGACCGAGGGCTATCGAGCCGGCCCACATCAGCGTGAAGTGCACGGGCAGCGGCAGCGCTATCCGCACTGCGTCCAGCGGTTGCGAGCTGAGGGCGTCGCTCTGGGGAGCGAGGAGGACGACGATGGTGAAGAGCAGATCGAGCCGCACTTCACTCTGTCCGACGAACCCGGGGCCGGACCGGGCCGAGTGCTGCGACACCGTATCCGATCAGCCGTCCCTCACCCCGGCCGCCCGGCCTTCCGCGGCGGCCCTACTCGCCGTGCTCCTCCAGCAACTGTTCGGGCACGAACCCGGCCTCCGCCAGCCGTTGCCACAGCTCGGCCGGGATCGGGAAGCGGGAAGCCGCCGCGTTCGCCGTCACCTCGGCCGCCGAACGGCAGCCGAGGACCACCGAGTTGACGGCGGCGTGCAGCAGAGGGAACTGGATCGCCGCTGCGGGCAGCGGCACCCCGTACACCTCGCACAGCGCCCGGCATTGCCGCGCCCGCTCCAGTGTCTCCGCGGGAACCGGCCGGTAGTTGAACATGGCGCCGGGGGACGGGTCGGCCAGCAGGCCCGTGTTGAAGACGCCGCCGACGACCACCGCCGTGCCCATGTCGGCGCACAGCGGCAGGAGAGTGGTCAGCGCCCCGTGGTCGAGGAGCGAGAAGCGGCCCGCGATGAGTACGACGTCGACCTCGAACTCCGCCACGTACGAGGCGAGCGGGCCGCTGTGGTTCATGCCGAATCCGATCGCCCGGATCAGCCCCTCGTCACGCAGCTTGCGTACCGCCGGATAGGCGGTGCGGCGTATCTCGTCCGGAAAGTCGTCCGGGTCGTGCAGATACAGGATGTCGATGCTGGAGCGGCCCAGGCGGGTCAGGCTCGACTCCAGGGACTCGCGGATGCCGCGCTCCGTCCAGTCGGTGATCACCTCACCGGGTGAACCGTCCGGTCGGGGGCGCAGCAGCCAGCCCGTCTTGGTGGAGATCACCGGGCCGGTGCCGCCGGACGGGGGCAGCAGGCGGCCCAGACGTTGTTCGGCCAGGCCGTGTCCGTAGCGGGGTGCGGTGTCGAAATACGTGATTCCTGCCTCGGTGGCGGCCTTGAGGGTCGCCGCGGCGTCCTCTTCGGTGACCTCCTCGAAGAGCCCGCCCAGAGGAGCGGTGCCGATGCCGAGGCGGGGCAGGGTGAAGGGCAGCCGGCTCGTTGCGGCGTTGTCGGTCATGCCGTCTCCCACGGGGAGGCACAGGCCGCGCGGCTCGCGCGCAGCGTCATGGTCAGGGTCAGCCGGATCCTTGAGTTCCCGGGAAGGCCGACGCGGAAGTACGGCCCGTCGACCGGCCGCTCCGGGCCGTCGTCCACACGGACGGTGGCGACATGGTGCTCGGCGAACGACCCCGCCTGCACCAGCAGGGAGCGCGCCGTCCCGCCGAGATTGACGAGCTCCACCACCGTGTGGTCCGGGCGGATGTCGGACACCAGCGCGGCGACGTCCTGCGGCAGGCCGGGGCGGCGGGCATCCGCGTCGTGATAGCGCACATGCAGTTGGGCGAGGCCGCCGTTGTAGAGGACCTGCGGCGAACCGGTGGTCAGCTGCAGCAGAGCCTCCGTCACCACAGGGTTGAGGTGCTGCCAGTGGTGGATGTCCAGGGCGTCGGGGCCGACGGCCGGATCGACGGTGTCGTTCTCGATGGCCTCGACCCGCTCGGCGCAGCTGGCGAGGGCGCTGCGCAGCATCCGCTGGGGGAAATGCGGGTTCCGCCCGTGCAGGAATTCGTACCAGGGCTCCTCGTGCCCGGCTTCGTCCTTGATCCGCTGGGTGTGCACGGTCGTCCAGTCCCATCGGGACTCGGCGCGCAGGTGCTCGATCCGGTCCCGGTCGGCCTGATCGCGGCTGAAGTGCCAAAGCGCGAGAGGAAGTTGACCCGGCATGACGGTGAAGTCGAACCAGCCGGAGTCGTTGTGCCGCTGGGGCACCATGAGGGTGCGCTCGGCCGCCATCGCGCGCAGGTGCGGCTCCCAGCGCTCGCCCAGGGTGCCCATCTGATCCGCGCCGCGCAGCTCGGCGTGGCGCAGCACCGCGTCGAGCGGATTGCGGGCGAGGTCCAGGAAGCCCCGGTCCCCGGTGAGGAGCGTCGCGTTGGCGGCGCCGATGACGGTGGCGCTGCCGACCGGGGACAGCCCGTGCGGCCACGACCAGCCGTAGTGGCCGCCGTACCAGCGGCCCTCCATGTACTCGCCCACCACACCGTTCAGGCCGACGTTGTCGGGCACGACGTCGCGGCCCGCGAGCCGCTCCTGCCACACGCCGACGTACTCGGCCACCCAGTCCGCGTAGCGCTGTTCTCCGCTGAGCAGGAAGGCGTTGGTGGCGAGGCCGGTGGCGGCGAGGTTCACGATCGTGTCACCCCGGCCCATCCGGTCCCACATCGTGCGGCCGTACGCGCGGGCACGCTCGGGCGAGGAGGCCAGGTCGTCGAAGGACGTGACGTCGTCGACCCCGTCCAGCGGCAGACCGTACGGGCTCAGGGCCAGGCTCCACGGGAAGTACGCCTCCTCGTCGCTGAAGCCGAAGCGTGGTCCCGCCGAGCCGTTGTGAGGGGCGCGCAGCAGACGGTGCTCGGGGTCGTAGTTGGGACCGCCGGGAAGGTAGAAGTCGGCGAAGCGGACGGCGAGTTCGCGCAGCTCGGCGTCCTGCGGATCCGCCAGGCACAGACCGTAGAAGAGGAGCAGTCCCTCGCCCTGGTGGAACCAGTCGTAGCCGCGCTCCAGACCCTCGGCGAGCATGCCCATCTCGGTGAGCTGCGCGGTGACTCCGCGCCAATGGCGCCGAGCGGCGGACAGCAGCTCCGCGCTGCCGCCGAGCAGATAGAGCGTCGGCCAGTTGAAGAACGGCTCGTAGAAGTCGTCCACGCCGTCCCGGCCGTCCATGCCCTGGCCGAGCGTGTCGCGGAAGACGAGGCGGCCGTCGCCCTCGGTGTAGCGGTCGGCGAAGAGTCGCCATGCCTTGTCCTGGACGGCGAACAACTCCCTTTCCAGATAAGCCCACTCGGGGACCTCGCTGACGCGCCGGGTCGCGGTCAGCAGAGGTCCGTGCGCCTCATCCGTGCTGTGTGCGTCGCCGGTTCGTTCGGGCCTGAGCATCGAGAACACCTGCACCCTCGTCATGTACGGATTGAACAATCGCCCATCGATAGCCGATAGTTAGACTCGTGGGAGGGGAGTCGAAGTGTCAATACTTCGGAGCGGCCCCGACAGACCCGAGGAGGAGGCGCACCATGATCGACTGTCATGTCCACCTGTGGGATCCGGCCCAGGGGTTTCCGTGGATCCGGCCGGGCGGCGAGCACCATCGCGCTTTCGGCGAGGAAGACCTGGAGCAGTCGGGTGCGGGCCTCGACCTGACCGGAGCGATTCTCGTCGAGGCGTCGCGCGGCGATGCGGGAGAGACGCTCGCCCTGCGTGAACTGCGCCGTCGCCGCCCGGACCTGGTCACCGGATACGTGGCCAATCTGCACGTCCACGGCGCGGACGGGCCCGATGCCTTCCGTGCCGCTCTTCAGGAGCTGGGGGACTCCCGCCCCAACGGGATGCGGATCGGCGGTTCCTCGTGGACGGATACCCCCGAGCCGGCCCGCGCGCTCGTCCCCGTGCTGGCCGAATCGGGCGTCGCGCTGGAACTCAACCTGCACCGGGGAGCGTTGACGGCCGCCATCGACATCGGTGCCCGGCATCGCGGGCTCACCCTCGTGGTCGACCACCTGGGCAACGCCCCGGATCCGCGCACACCGGAGGCGGGGGAGTGGTTCCGCGATGTCGAGCGAGCCGCCGCGAGCCCGAACGTGGTGGTGAAGATCTCCGGGCTGCTCACCCAGCAGCACGGGCTTCCGCCGCAGCGCATCGCGCACATGGTGCGACACGTCGTGGACACGCTCGGACCCGACCGCTGCCTCGTCGGTTCCGACTGGCCGATCTGCCTGCCGCGCGGCTCACGGGCCGACTCGCTCGCCATGTCGCGGCTCGGGCTGTCTCATCTGGCGGCCGATCAGCTCGATCGCGTACTGCGTACGAACGCGGTCCGGGTGTACGGGCTCGGTGGCTGAGCCCGGAAGACTGATGCGGGCGTGGCCGATGCGCATGTGGCCGATGTGCATGTGGTTGACGTCCGCGTGGTTGACAGTGCTCGAACGCCCCTGATTCGATTCCCTCGATGATCGATAGGCGATGAAGAGTGACCGACTTCACCTCGCCGAGAGTCGGTCCCCACCTCCGGGAAGAGGCCCGATGGCACATTTCGACCCGCTCATGAGGTTGTCGAACGGGAATGACCGAAAGACAGGCAGCTGGAAACCTCGATGTGACTCCATCGAGAGAAGACGGGCGCGTATTATGTCGCAACTGACGTGCCCCAGTGCAGGATTGGGTATTCATGGCATCTAATGCGTCGGGTGGATTCGTCTCCACGCTGGCCACCAACAAGGACCGGTTCCGCAAGACCCTGATCTCGGACCAGGTGTACGAACTGCTCCGCCAGGCCGTCGTCGAGGGCGATCTCGCGCCGAACGACCGTGTGGTCGAATCGGAGATCGCCCGGCGGCTCGGCGTGAGCCAGGCCCCGGTGCGGGAGGCGGTCAAGCGGCTCGCCCGTGAGGGCCTGTTCACGCACGTCCCGCGCCGCGGCCACTTCGTCGTCGAGATCTCCTCGCAGGACGCGGAGTACGCCCGTCAGGTCCGCGAGCCGCTGGAGAGCCTGGCCGCCCGGCTCGCCACCGAGCACATCACCGAGGAACAGCTCACCGAGCTCGACGCCCTGGTCGAACGCATGCACGAGACGGTCGCCGCGAACGACGTCAGCGGTTTCCGCGACGCCGACATAGAGTTCCACACCCTGGTCAGCCAGTACGCGGGCAATCCGTTCCTGGCCCGGATGTGGGAGGTCATCGAGCCGAGCCTGCGTACCCTGCGGGCCATCTCCGACCCGCTCTTCGAGGGCGACTGGTGCGCGATGGCCGACGAGCACGGCCGTCTCGTCGGCCTGCTGCGGTCCGGGGAGCCCGACAAGGCGGCCGCGGCCTTCGCCGACCACGCCGCCGGGCGCGGGCCCGTCCCGGACGCGCGGGAGGCCAAGAAGCCGCGGAAGAAGGCCGCCGCGACGAAGCCGACCGGGGCCGGCCGCACGACGGCCGGGAGGACAGCGGCCAAGAAGAGCGCGGCCGTGAAATCGGCCGCGAAGCCGAAGCCGAATTGACCGACCGGCTGTGGGGCGCCCGCGCGCGAAAAGGAGCGGGCCCACACCCGCGAGGC
>NZ_JBHXTM010000035.1:50979-87876 GCF_042677325.1 Streptomyces sp. NPDC127117 | reverse complement strand
GGGAGTCAGCGGCGGCCGGGGGCCCTCGTCGGGGCGCGCACCCGGCTGTGCGCCGTCCTCGCGGATGACCTCACCCTGGACGATCTTTCCGTCCGGCCGGTGAATACGGGCCTGCTGGAAGGCGTCGGAGAGGCTGCCGGGGGTCGCGGCGCGCATCCGGCGCTCCAGCGAACGCTCCGCGTACCGGCCGAGCCGGGAACGGACCGGCGGCACCAGCAGCAGGAGCCCCGCCACGTCCGAGATGATCCCCGGGATGATCAGCAGCAGTCCGCCGAGCATCAGGAAGCCGTTGCCCCTGCCGCCCGAACCGGTGGCCGGCGGGTCGGCGGCGGCGCCGGGCTGCCCCGGCATCTGCTGGAGCGTCTCGGTGAGATTGCGGAAGGCCCGGCGGCCGGCCCGCTTCATCACGGCGGCACCGAGGACGATCCCCGCCACCAGGAGCAGCAGCACGGTGAACCCGCCCGCCGCGTCGGCCACGACGGTGAGCAGCCAGATCTCCAGCACCGCCCAGGCGGCGATGGCGAGGGGGACGAAGGTACGGGCGCGAGAGCGCTTGGGGGCGGTCGGGGGCGGTGTGCCGGTCGTCATGGTCCCCAGTGTGCCCGTACGGGCGTCCGAACGGCGCAAGGGGGTGATCACCGGCGGGCGGACCCGATGCCCGCCGCCGGTCGCGGCGGGCGCGGTGGATCAGAGCGCCTTGCGGCCCAGGACCCGGTTCGTACGGGAGGTGACGCCCCAGGAGGTGACCCGCCAGAGCGCCTCGACCAGGATGTCGCGGCTCATCTTCGAGTCGCCGATCTCGCGGTCGACGAAGGTGATCGGGACCTCGACGACGTGGTAGCCGGCCTCGACGGCGCGGCGGGCCAGGTCGACCTGGAAGCAGTAGCCCTGCGAGGCGACCTGGTCGAGGCCGATGCCGTCCAGGGTCTCGGCGCGGAAGGCCCGGTAACCGCCGGTGACGTCCCTGGTCCGCAGCCCGAGGAGGAGCCGGGAGTAGGTGCTGCCGCCGCGGGAGATCATTTCGCGGGACTTGGGCCAGTTGACCACGCGCCCGCCCGGCACCCAGCGTGATCCGAGCACCAGGTCGGCGCCCTTGAGCGCGGTGAGCAGCCTGGGCAGTTCCTCGGGCTGGTGGGAGCCGTCGGCGTCCATCTCCACCAGCACGCCGTAGCCGTGCTCGGTGCCCCAGCGGAAGCCCGCGAGATACGCCGCGCCCAGCCCTTCCTTGCCCTTGCGGTGCAGCACCTGGACCTGGCTGTCCTCGGCGGCGATCTCGTCGGCGACCTTGCCGGTGCCGTCCGGGCTGTTGTCGTCGGCGACCAGGATGTCGGCGTCCGGCACGGCGGCACGTACCCGGCTGACGATCGGCTTGATGTTCTCCGCCTCGTTGTAGGTCGGAATGATCACCAGGATTCTGCCGAGCGGGCCGTACCGCCGCTGACCGCCGTCGTTCACTTACTGCCCCTTAAGTCCGTACGCAGATGCACACCATATCCAGCGCGCCGGGGCCGGTCTCCGACGCGGTCGGGCGGTGCGGGGCGCCGCCGGGGACAGAAGGCCGGAAGTGCGGACAGAAACATGGGTACGAGCACGGACGGGAACTACGGATGGGGGCCCGGCGCCCTTCGGGCCGACCTGGGACCCGCTGGCTGCGGGTCGACCTAGAGCCGTTGTCTACTGAACGTCCGGGCCCCACCCGGGTCGCACCGCCGTCCGGCTGAAACCTTCCCTCGCCCCCGAGGCGCGGGCGCTGAACCTGGCTGTCAGTGGTGATGCGCCGGTGCGGCACACCACCCCATGACCCAGCGGCGTTCGACGACTGCGTGGAGGTTTAACCGGTCGGACGTCCTGTGGTGGACTCGGCCGAACCTACCGGCCGGTGGGCGCGTTCTGTCAATAGCCGTCTGACCTGCAATATTTACGAAACTTGCCTGGTCAGTAGCGAAGATCCGCAGGTCGCGGCGGAACGGGGACCACCACGGGTGACGGTGCGGGACGGCCCGACGTCACTCGTTCGGCCGCTCGTAGACAGTTCGTCCGAACACCACGGTCCGCAGGCAGACCGGCAGATCGGCGCCGGGGGTGAGATCCGGCAGGCCGGGAGTGCCCGATCGGGGGTCGGTCGACCAGCGGGCGACCCGGTCGTCCGGGGCCTGGACCACCAGGTCAGAGGTCTGCCAGACCGCGTAGTCGGCCGGTGCGCCGGGCACCAGGGTGCCCGCGTCGTCCCGGCCCACGGCCCGCCAGCCGCCCCGGGTGTGGGCGGTGAAGCCCGCCCGTACGGAGATCCGGTGCTCGGACGTGCGGTGGAAGGCGGCGGCCCGTACGGTGCCCCACGGGTCGAGCGGGGTCACCGGGCTGTCGGAGCCGAAGGCGAGCGGCACACCGGCCCGCAGGAGCGCCGCGTACGGGTTGAGGGTCCTGGCCCGTTCGACGCCGAGGCGCTGGGCGTACATGCCCTCCTCGCCGCCCCAGGCGGCGTCGAAGGCCGGCTGGACGGAGGCGGTCAGCCCCAGCTCCGCGAACGCGGCCACGGTCTCGGGGGTGAGCATCTCGGCGTGCTCGACACGGTGCCTGGCGCCCCGGATCCGGGGCAGCCCGAGCGTCTCGGCGGCGGCCCTGACCCCTTCGACCACGGCGGAGAGAGCGGCGTCGCCGATGGCGTGGAAACCGGCCTGGAGCCCCGCCTCGGTGCACGCGGTGACATGGGCGGCGATCTGCGCCGCGTCCAGATGTGCGGTGCCGGTGCGTCCGGCCGGGCCGTCGGCGTACGGCTCGTGCAGGCAGGCGGTGTGCGAGCCGAGCGAGCCGTCCACGAAGAGGTCCCCGGCCGCTCCGACGGCGCCGAGTTCCCGGATCCGGCGGGCGTCCTTCTCGTCTGCGACCTGCTCGGCCCAGTAGCCGAAGACCCGCGGTCCGCGCTCGGCGGCGGCGAGCTTGAGCAGTCCGGCGAAGTCCTCCTCGTCGGAGATGTCGGGGCCGCCGCACTCGTGGACGGTGCCGATGCCGAGCGACGCGGCGTGCCGCAGTGCGGCGCGCTGGGCGTCGGCGCGCTGGCGCGGCGAGAGGGCGCCGTGGGCCGCGGAGCGGACCGCGTGGTGGGCGGCGCCGGTCAGCGGGGCGTCGGGGTGGTAGCCGGTCAGCCCGGTGACGCCCGGGACCAGGTCGAGCAGGGCGGTGGTGACGACCGCGGAGTGCACATCGATCCGGGGCAGGTAGACCGGGCGTCCGCCGGCCGCCGCGTCCAGCTCACCGCGCGACGGGGGGCGCTGCTCCGGCCAGCGGGTGGCGTCCCAGCCGTGACCGAGGACGACCCGGTCCCCGGGGTGCGCGGTCACATGGGCGCGCAGCAGGTCCAGCGCCTCGTCGAGGGCCCGGGCACCGGACAGGTCGAGGCCGGTGAGGGCCAGGCCGGTCGATGTGGTGTGGACGTGGGCGTCGGTGAACGCGGGGGTCACCAGCGCGCCGTCGAGGTCGATCACTTCGTCGACGCCGCTCGCGAAGGCGTCGGCGGCCCCTTCCGAGCCCACCCAGGCGACATGGCCGCGTTCGACCACCATGGCGGTGGCGAAGGGGTCGGCGGGGCTGTGGACGTCTCCACCGCGCAGCAGCACGGTGCGGTGTTCGCTCTGGGGGGCGGTGCTCTCGGTCATGGGACCAGTCTCGCGCCTGTCCGCAGCCGCGCGGCCCGCGACCCCCTCAGATCCGCGGCGGCCGTGCCTCGTACGGCGTTGACAGGACGACCGTGGTGCGGGTGGAGACTCCTGCCAGCGTACGGATCCGGGTGAGCAGGTGCTCCAGCTCCAGTGGTGTCGCCACGCGCACCTTGAGGATGTAGTTCTCGTCACCCGCGACGCTGTGGCACGCCTCCAGCTCCGGGACGTCGGCCAGCCGCTCCGCGATGTCGTCCGGCGCGCTCGGGTCGAAGGGTTTCACCGAGATGAACGCGGTGAGCGGCAGGCCGACGGCCTCGGGGTCGACGACCGCGGCGTAGCCCCGGATCACCCCGCGCTGTTCCAGCCTGCGGACACGCTGATGAACCGCCGATGTGGACAGGCCCGTGGCCTTGCCCAGGTCGGTGTAGCTCATCCGCCCGTCCTTGACGAGCAACTCCACGATCTGTCGGTCCAGCTCCTCCATACGGATCAACCTATTGCCCCGGGTACCTCCAGGCACAGCGGCGGGAGCCCCGGAAAGGGCACCTGCGGCGGGCATGTGACGAATGCCACAGGTTTACGGGTCGGTAGCCGACCCCCTCGCGGTTACGGCCGATGCGCGACGGGAAGTGCTTGCTGTGGTCGAGGCCGTGTCGCCTGGTCGGCCCACCTGAGGGGGGAATTTCCCATGCAGAGCCTGAAGCTCACCGGACATACCGAACCGGATCCCGTCGAGGACTCCGCTCCTGTCGAGGACACCGCTCCCGACGCGTACGACACCTTCGAGATGTACCGGGTGATCTGCCCGGACTGCGCGCAGCCGATCGCGCTGCTGGCGGACGAGGACGTACTGCCGGAGCACGCGCTGTGCCCGACGCCGTGGAATCCGTTCGTGCTGACCGTCTGTGCCGGTACCGGCCGAGCGGCCGCGCAGTCGCGGCCCGCCGACGAGTCGTTCGACGCCCAGGAGCAGGAGACGGGCCTGCTGTTGACGCTCCCTCAGGGGCTCGACTGGAGGATGCAGCCGTTCTCGCACGCCGGCGGCCCCGGCTCGCGCCCGCTGCGGGTGCCGCAGATGCGGCGTCACGCCGCCTGACGGCCGCCTCGCACGCGACCGGCCCGGACGCCGTCCGGGCCCGCCCCGCACATCTGTGCCGCACCACGACGGCCCGGCCGACGTGGTGCCCGCGGAGATGACCGCCCGGGGACGGGGCGAACGGGCTCTCGAATCGGCCGGACAGTGACCGGGGCCCGCCCCGCACCGTTGGCCGGTCATGACCCCGCTGCATTCAACGGCCGGTCCCGGCCGCCGCCGTCTCGCCGCCCCCATCGCCGAAGAATCGGTTCCGCAGCCCATGGCTCCCCGGTCGCTGCCGCGACCGGTGCCGCACTCCGCCGATCCGCCCATCTACCGGGCGCTGCTGCGTCGCTGGGAGAGCGCGGACCGGACCCTGCCGGGCCGCCATGACCAGGAGTGGAACCGGATCATGACGACGCCCGTGTGGTCGGACCGGCCGCTGCGGGTCAGCGCGTCTCAGGACCGGCGAGGTGGCGCGCGATGACCATCCGCTGGATCTGATTGGTGCCCTCGACGATCTGCAGCACCTTCGCCTCGCGCATCAGCCGCTCGACGGGGAAGTCCTGGGTGTAGCCGTATCCGCCGAGCACCTGGACGGCGTCCACGGTGACCCGCATGGCGAGGTCCGTGCAGAACAGCTTGGCCATGGCCGCCTGGCGCGAGAAGGCCTTGCCCTCGTCGCGCAGCCGGGCCGCCTCCAGGTAGAGCGCCCGGCCCGCCTCGATCTGGGTGGCCATGTCGGCGAGCATGAAGCGCAGGCCCTGGAAGTCCGCGATCGGGCGGCCGAACTGCTGCCGCCCGGTGGCGTAGCCGACGGCCTCGCTCAGGGCCGCCTGGGCGACGCCGATGGCGCAGGCCGCGATGCCCAGGCGCCCGGAGTCGAGTGCGGACAGGGCGATCGCGAAGCCCTGGCCCTCGTCGCCGATCCGGCGCGTGTCACAGACCCGCACGCCGTCGAAGTTCAGCTGGGCGGTGGGCGAGCCCTTCATGCCCATCTTCTTCTCGGGGGCGGCCGCGTTGAGCCCCTCGGCGTCGCCGGGAACCAGGAACGCGGTGATGCCGCGGGGGCCCTCGACGCCGGTGCGGGCCAGGACCGTGTAGAAGTCGGCGATACCGCCGTGGGTGATCCACGCCTTGGTGCCGGTGATGACCCAGTCGTCGCCGTCGCGTACGGCCTTCGTGCGCAGCGAGGCGGCGTCGGAGCCGGAGGCGGGTTCGGACAGGCAGTAGGCGCCCAGCAGGCCGCCTCCCAGCATCGCCGGGAGGTGTTCGGTCCGCTGCTCCTTGGTGCCGTATCCGGCGACCGCGTGACAGGCCAGGGAGTGGACACTGACGCCGAGGCCGACGGTCAGCCGGGCCGCCGCGAGCTCTTCGAGGACCTGCAGGTAGACCTCGTACGGCTGGTCGCCGCCGCCATGGGCGGAGTCGTAGGGCAGTCCCAGCAGTCCGGATTCGGAGAGCAGCGAGAAGACCTCGCGCGGGAACCGGCCCGCCTCCTCCTCCTGAGCCGCCCGGGGCGCGATCTCTCGCTGGGCGATGTCGCGGACGAGCGCGACGAGCTCCCTGGACTCCTCGGTGGGCAGACGGCGTTCCACCAAATACGGGGCACGGTCGGACATGACGGCGCTCTCCTCCCTGTCGGGCGTTGCGGCGGTCGCGCGCGAGGGGTGTGGGCGGCGCCGCCGGGGGCTTCCGGGCCGGGCCCGGAGAAGCACTGCTACCCAGCCGACGCCGGCCCCCTCGGATTACGAGAGCTGCTGGCCAGCGGCTGTGGCGGCTTGAGTATGCCCGATCGGACGATATCCGTCACGGGGTCACCGGGCGACTCGGCGCCGGGAACGACGGTCACCGGAAATGGTCCGAACCATTGACCTCACTGGTCTAGTCCATCTACGGTTCCCGGCGAACGGCCTTTGCACGTTCATGCCAAATCCATGCAATGGCCGACTGCCTGCCCCCACAAGCAAGTTCCCTCCCCCACGAGGAGACAAGATGTTCGGACCGCATCGTCCCCGCGCCCGCTTCCGGGCGCTCGCCGCAGCCGCCTGTACCGCCGCCCTCGGCGCCACCCTGCTGGGTGTCGCGGGCTCCGCGTCGGCCGGCACTCCCCCCACCGACACGCGGGCAGCGGCCCCCGCGTCCGCCGACGCGACCCCCACAGCGGCCGGCGACAAGGTGGTCGGGTACTTCACCAACTGGGGTGTGTACCAGCGCAATTACCACGTGAAGAACATCGAGACCTCGGGCTCGGCCGACAAGCTCACGCACATCAACTACGCCTTCGGTAACGTCCAGGGCGGCAAGTGCACCATCGGTGACTCCTACGCCGACTACGAGAAGGCGTACACCGCCGACCAGTCCGTCGACGGTGTGGCGGACACCTGGGACCAGGATCTGCGCGGCAACTTCAACCAGCTGCGCAAGCTGAAGAAGCTGCACCCGGACCTGAAGGTCATCTGGTCGTTCGGCGGCTGGACCTGGTCGGGCGGCTTCGGTGAGGCGGCGAAGAATCCGGCCGCGTTCGCCGAGTCCTGCTACAACCTGGTGGAGGACCCGCGTTGGGCCGATGTCTTCGACGGCATCGACATCGACTGGGAGTACCCCAACGCCTGCGGCCTGACCTGTGACACCAGCGGACGCGAGGCGTACGGCAACCTGCTCGGCGCCCTGCGCGCCAAGTTCGGCACGGACAACCTGGTCACCTCGGCGATCTCCGCCGACGGCTCCGAGGGCGGCAAGATCGACGCGGTCGACTACGGCGGCGCGGCGAAGTACGTCGACTGGTACAACCCGATGACATACGACTTCTTCGGCGCCTGGGACGCCAAGGGCCCGACCGCCCCGCACTCCCCGCTGACCGCGTACGAGGGCATCCCGAAGGAGGGCTTCAACAGCGAGGCCGCCATCGACAAGCTGAAGGCCCAGGGCGTCCCCGCCGCCAAGATGCTGCTCGGCATCGGCTTCTACGGCCGCGGCTGGACCGGTGTCACCCAGGACGCCCCCGGCGGCACCGCCACCGGAGCCGCCCCCGGCACCTACGAGGCCGGCATCGAGGACTACAAGGTCCTCAAGAACAGCTGTCCCGCCACCGGCACCGTCGCCGGCACCGCGTACGCCCACTGCGGCACCAACTGGTGGAGCTACGACACCCCCGCCACCATCTCCACCAAGATGGACTACAAGAACCAGCAGGGGCTCGGCGGCACCTTCTTCTGGGAGCTCAGCGGTGACACCACCGACGGCGAGCTGATCAAGGCGATCAAGTAGTCACGGAACACCGGGACGGGGCGGCGGGCCGATCGGCCTCCCGCCCCGTTTCGCCCGTGATGAGGTGATCCGCCCGGGGGTCGACGTGCCGTGGTTCACGCGCCGTTCCCGCTCCGGCCGAAGCTCTCGCGGTTCACTCCGGCATGATGGAGCCGCACCCGCTCCGACAATGTGTTCCCAGGACCGCGGTGTGGCCCCAAGGAGGAGGATTCCGCTTGTCACGCCAGGTTCTGACGGTCTGTCCCGAGCGGCCCGACGGCTTTCGAACGATCGGTGAGGCGCTCGCCAGGGCGCGCAACGGCGCCGTGATCAGCGTCCGTTCCGGCACCTACGCCGAGAGTCTGGTCATCACCGTCCCCGTCACCGTCGTCGCCGAACAGTCCCGCGGCAGCGTCGAGATATGCCCGCCCCACGGCAGCGCCGTGGTGCTCCAGGCCGAGGCCGTGATGCTCACCGATCTGGTGCTGCGCGGCCGCGACGAGGAGCTGCCGGTGGTGGACGCGCCGCGCGGCCAGATCGCGATGGACGGCTGCGACATCACCGGTGGCTCGTGGACCGCCCTGCTGGCCCGCGGGTCCGGTTCGGTGGCACTGCGGGACTGCCGGGTGAGCAATCCGCGCGGCGCCGGTGTGGTGGTGACCTCGGCGGTGGAGAGTTCCGCCGAGTCCTGCACGGTCGAGCACCTGGGCACCTCGGGCGTGGTGATCGGCGAACGCGGCCGGATCACGCTGCGTGGCTGCACCATCCGCGACGCCCGCGCCAACGGGGTCCTCGCCAACGGCGAGGGACAGGGCTCGGTGGAGGAGTGCGACATCTCCTCCACCGACAAGCCGTCCATCGCGCTGGAGGAGCAGAGCACCACCCGGATCCTGCGGACCGTGGTCCACGACACCGGGGTGGGCGTCCACCTCTCCTCGTCGGCCCGGACGGTGCTGGAGGACATCCGGGTGACCGGTACCAGCGGGCCGGGCATCGTCCTGTCCGGCGGCACCGATCCGCTGCTGCGCCGGTGCCGTACCGCCCGTACGAAGGGCCCCGGCCTGCTGGTCTCGGACCGGGCCCGGGGCACCTTCGAGGACTGCTGGCTGGATTCGGCCGAGGACGCCGCGCTGCATGTGCGGGGCTCGTCCTCCCCGGTGCTGGTCGGGCTGACCGTCCGGGACAGCGCGCAGACGGGTGTGCTGCTGGAGGAGGAGTCGGTCGCCGAGCTGGACCGGCTCGAAGTGCTCGACGCGGGCGGCGCGGGCCTGCGGATACGCAGCGGCGCCAATCCGCTGGTGCGCAGGGCCAGGATCGGCGCCGCGAAGGGGCACGGCGTGGAGGTCGTCAAGGACGGCCGGGGCCGGCTGGAGGACTGCGAGATCGAACGGCCGGGCGGCGCCGGGATCCGGGTCGCCGACAACGGCAATGTCTACGTCGGCGGGGGCTCCGTGCACGGCGCCGCGCACGGCATGTCGGTGGCGGCGGGCGGCAGCGTCACCGTCCGGGACTGGGACGTCCGGGAGGCCACCGACTCGGGTGTGGTGGTCGAGGACGGCGGCGAACTGACCGCGACCCGGCTGCGGATCGCCGCCGCGGCGGGGCACGGGGTGCTGCTGGCCCAGGGCAGCCGGGGCGCGTTCACGGCCTGCGAGGCGAGCGGCTCGGGCCGGGACGGCTTCCGGGTGGAGACCACGGCCGCGGTGTCGGTGGTCAACTGCACGGCACGGAACAACGAGGGCGGCGGTCTGGTGCAGGCCCTGCCGGGCGACCGGCTGGCGGTCGAGCACCTGACCAGCGCGGAGAACGGCAAGCGGGACGCCTGGGGACTCGGCGAGGCCGAGGGCACCGATCCGGCGGGTACCGGTGCTTCCGGCGACGGCTCGGGGGCGGCGCGCGAGGACGGCCCGCTGGCCGAACTGGACGCGCTGATCGGCCTGGAGAACGTGAAGCACCAGGTGCGCACGCTGGTCAATCTGATCCAGCTCGCCCAGCGGCGGGCCCGCCTCGGTCTGCCGGCCCCGCCGATGAGCCGGCACCTGGTCTTCTCCGGGCCGCCCGGCACCGGCAAGACCACGGTCGCCCGGCTCTACGGGGCGGTCCTCGCCGAGCTGGGCGCGCTGCCGTCCGGCCATCTGGTGGAGGTGTCGCGCGCCGACCTGGTGGCGCAGATCGTCGGCGGTACGGCCATCAAGACCACCGAGACGTTCAAGCGGGCGCTGGGCGGGGTGCTGTTCGTCGACGAGGCGTACAGCCTGCTGTCGGACGGGCGGGGTTCGGGTGCCGACTTCGGCCGGGAGGCGGTCGACACGCTCCTGAAGCTGATGGAGGACCACCGCGACGACGTGGTCGTGGTAGCCGCCGGGTACGCGGACGAGATGCGGGACTTCCTCGGCTCCAACCCGGGTCTCGCCTCGCGCTTCTCCCGGACGGTCGAGTTCGAGAACTACGCGGTCCCCGAACTCGTCGCGATCATCGAGAGCATGTGCGCCCAGCACCGCTACGAGCTCGACGAGTCGACGCTCGGCGCCCTCGCCACGCACTTCGAGCGGATGCCCAGGGACGCCGGCTTCGGCAACGGCCGGGCCGCCCGGCAGGTGTTCGAGGAGATGGTGGACCGTCAGGCGTACCGGCTGGCCGCGCTCCCCGACGCCGACGAGCAGGACCTCACCCGGCTGCTGCCCGAGGACGTCGGCGAGGAGGCCGCGGCCGCGGAGTCCGGCCGGCCGGCCGACGGCGGGGCGGAGAGCGACCCGCTGGCCCGGCTCGGGGACATGGTGGGTCTGGCCGCCGTCAAGCGAGATGTCACCGACCTGGTCAATCTGCTGGCCACCGCGAAGAAGCGGGAGGCGGCCGGGCTGCCCGCGCCGCGGATCAGCCACCATCTGGTCTTCACCGGGCCGCCCGGCACCGGCAAGACCACGGTCGCCCGGCTCTACGGCGAGCTGCTGAAGTCGCTCGGGGTGCTGCCGCGCGGCCAGCTCGTCGAGGTGGCCAGAGCGGACCTGGTCGGCCGGTATGTGGGACACACCGCCCAGCTCACCCGGGAGGTGTTCGACCGGGCCAGGGGTGGGGTGCTGTTCGTCGACGAGGCGTACACACTGACCCCGGAAGGGTCCTCGGGCAGCAGCGACTTCGGGCGCGAGGCGGTGGACACGCTGCTGAAGCTGATGGAGGACCACCGCGACGAGGTGGTGGTGATCGTCGCGGGCTACACCGGTGAGATGGAGCGCTTCCTGGCGTCCAACCCCGGTCTGTCGTCGCGGTTCTCCCGGCGGGTGGAGTTCGCCGACTACTCCTCGGACGAGCTGGTCACCATCGTCCGCCAGCACGCGGCCGCGTCCGGCTACGAGTGCGCCGCGGGCGCCGGCGCGGTCATGCGCGAGTACTTCGACGCGCTGCCCAGGGACCGATCGTTCGGCAACGCGCGGCTGGCCCGGCAGGTCCTGGAGGGCATGATGACCCGCCAGGCGGGCCGGCTCAGCACCATGGCTGCGCCCGGTCTGGACGATCTGCGGCTGCTGCTCCCGGAGGACGTCGTACGCCCGCAGGCGGTGCCGGAGTGAGGGCCGGACGCCGTGCCGGACGGGTTCCGGCCGCCGCGCTGCTGGCCGCGGCGATGGTGCTGCCGGCCGCCGGTCCCGCCGCGGCCGACGGTGAGAAGGTCAGGCTGCCGGTGATGCCCGCGCGGCTCGATGCCGGTGATCCGTGCACCGGCGGGTCGAAGGCACGGGCCACGGCGGTGCCGTGGGAGCAGCAGAACCTCCAGCTCGCCCGCACCTGGTCGTTCGGCAGGGGTGCGGGGGTGAAGGTCGCGGTGGTGGACACCGGGGTCTCGGCGCAGGCGCCGGCACTCGCGGGCCGGGTCTCGGCGGTGGGTTCCGCCGGGGCGGACTGCGTGGGCCACGGGACGTTCGTGGCCGGGCTGATCGCCGCCGCGCCCGCGAAGAACGTGCGGGTCGCCGGGGTGGCCCAGGAGTCCCGGATCATCGCGGTGCGGGGCACCGACGAGCGCGGGGCGGCGACCGCGGCCTCGGTCGCCGCCGGTATCCGGGCGGCCGCCGACGCGGGCGCGAAGGTCATCCAGGTCTCCCCCGCACTGGCCGCCGACTCGGCCGGGCTCGCTTCGGCGGTGAAGTACGCGGCCTCCCACGACGCGCTGATCGTGGCCGCCGCGACCCCCGACCCGGCGCGTTCGTCGCCGGGCCGGGAGCCCGAGCCGCCGCGCGACTACTGGCCCGCTTCGGCGCCGGGGGTCCTCTCCGTCATCGACATGGACGCGCGGGGCACCCGCCCGGACGGCGCGCCGGCCACCCGTGGCGCGGACCTCGCCGCCCCCGGTGACGGGGTCGTGGGCGTGGGGCCGCGCGGGACGGGGCACTTCATCGGGTCGGGGGCGTCGTTCGCCGCCGCGTACGCGGCGGGCACGGCCGCGCTGGTGCGGTCGGCGCATCCGGAGCTGTCGGCCGCGCAGACGGCGCACCGGCTGACCCGTACCGCCTATCCGGCGGACGTGCCGCGGCTGGACCCGTACGCCGCCGTCACCTCCGTGCCCGATCCGGTGAAGCGCACGCGGGCCGTGCGGGACGACTCGGTGGTGATGCCGCCGGGCAACGGCAGCGGGGGTGCCACCCGCAGGGCGGCGTGGATCGCGGTGGGAGGCGGCTCTCTCGCGCTGCTGGTCGCGTGGGCGGCGCTGGTCGCACCCCGCGGCCGCGCACGCGGCTGGCGTCCGGCGGACCGCCGCCCGGTGGCCGGCGCGACGGGCGACTGACCGGTCGCGGAAACGCGAAGGGCCCCGGGGTGCGCGCACCCCGGGGCCCTTGCCGTGTCACTCAGGCCCCGGCCTCCTCCGCCAGTGCGGTCTGCACGAGGGTGGCCTTGCGCCGGACGATGTACTGGGCCCGGCCCGGCGGCAGGTTGCGCGGCTTCACATTGCCGAACACATAGCCCTCGGACGGCGGGCAGGACAGCAGCATGCCGGGCGTGTTGACCTCGTCCAGGCGGCGCAGCAACTGGTCGTTGAGGCCGCGGCCGGAGCCCGTGGCCGACCGTACCGCCACCACGTGCAGCCCGACCTCGTAGCCGAGCGCGAGGTGGTCCAGGAGCGGGGCGAACGGGTGGTCGTAGGAGCCGGTGCCGCTGACCATGTCGTAGTCGTCGACCAGGACGAACAGCCGGGGCCCGGTCCACCAGTCGCACTGCCGCATCCGGGACGGGGCGATGTCCGGGCCGGGGAGCCTGGTCTTGATGGCGCGGGCGGCGCCGCCGACCAGTTCGCGCAGGGCGTCGACCGCGACGACGTGTCCGAGGCGGTACTCCTCGGGCACGGCGTCGACCAGTTCACGGCGGTAGTCCACCACCAGGATGCGGGCCTCGGCCGAGGTGTACCGGGCGGTGATGGAACGGACCAGCAGGCGCAGCAGATTGGTCTTGCCGCTCTCGCTGTCGCCGATGCCGATCAGGTGCGGGGTGCGCCCGAAGTCGTGCCAGACCGGCGAGAGGGTCTCCTCGTCCAGGCCGATCGGGACGCGCAGCCCCTCGGTGCGCTCCGGCTCCGGGAGTTCGGCGGCCGGGAGGCGGTGCGGCAGCATCCGTACCGGCGGGGCCGGTGGTCCCTGCCAGTGTTCGGCGATCCGGTCCACCAGGTCGGCGACGCCCTCGGCGAGGTCGTCGGCGCTGTCGCTGCCGTCGATGCGGGGCAGGGCGGTCAGGAAGTGGAGCTTGCCCTCCATGGTGAGTCCGCGCCCGGCGCCGCGCGGCACGGTGGCCGCCTTGCGGATGTCGATCATCGAGTCCATCGGGTCACCGAGCTTGAGCTCCAGCCGGGTCAGCGACTGGTCGCGGACCTGGGCGGGGAGCTCGATCCAGCGGGCGGTGGTGACGACCAGGTGGACGCCGTAGTTGAGGCCGCGGGACGCGATCTGGTGGAAGGTGGGGATCAGTGAGTCGAAGTCCTGCTTGACCGTGGCCCAGCCGTCCACGACCAGGAAGACGTCGCCGTGCGGTTCCTCGGGAAACTCCCCGGCGGCGCGGCGGCGCCGGTAGGAGGCCATCGAGTCGATGCCCCGGTCCTGGAAGAACTGCTCGCGTTCGTTGAGCACGGCGGTCACCTCGGCCACCGTACGGCTGATGCGTTCGGTGTCGAGCCGGCCCGCGACACCGCCGACGTGCGGCAGCCGGGACAGCGCGGAGAGCGCGCCGCCGCCGAAGTCCAGGCAGTAGAACTGCACTTCGCGCGGGGTGTGGGTGAGGGCCAGAGCGCTGATCAGGGTCCGTACGACGGTCGACTTGCCGCTCTGCGAACCGCCCGCGACCGCGACATGGCCGCCGGCGGCGGAGAGGTCCACCGTCAGCGGGTCGCGGCGCTGCTCGAACGGCATGTCCACGAGCCCCAGCGGCACCTTGAGCCTGCCCGGCCCCGAGGTGCCCGCCGGGGTGAGGCCCCGTTCCGGGTCGGGCCCGGGCGAGGGCAGCAGCAGGTCGAGGGCGGGCGGCAGGTCCAGCGGCGGCAGCCATACCTGGTGGGCGGCCGGTCCGGAGCCGCGCAGCCGGTCCAGGGCGACGGAGAGCAGCGTGTCGCCGGTGTCGGGCTCCTCGGCCGAGGCGGCCGGCTCGGGGTCGGGGGTACGGGCGGGGGCCCGGGGCACGACCCAGTCGGTGGTCCAGGGCATCACCTGGCTGGCGACCCTGGCCTGCACGGCCGCGCCGCGCCGCTTGCGGTAGGGGCCGGAGACGTACGCCGCCCGGAAGCGGGTCAGCGCATCGACGCCGCTCTTGAGGAAGCCGCTGCCGGGCTGGGAGGGCAGCTGGTAGGCATCGGGCACACCGAGCACACCGCGCGACTCCATCGCGGAGAAGGTGCGCAGCCCCACCCGGTAGGAGAGGTGGCTCTCCAGCTGGTGCATGCGGCCCTCGTCCAGCCGCTGGGAGGCGAGCAGCAGATGGACCCCGAGTGAACGTCCGAGCCGTCCGATCATCACGAACAGGTCCATGAACTCGCGGTGCGCGGAGAGCAGTTCGCTGAACTCGTCGACGACGACGAAGAGGCTGGGGAGCGGTTCGAGGTCGGCCCCGGCCGCGCGGGCCTTCTCGTACTCCAGCGCGGAGGTGTGGTTTCCGGCGCTGCGCAACAGCTCCTGACGGCGGACGAGTTCGCCGTGCAGGGCGTCCTGCATGCGTTCCACGAGGGCGACTTCGTCGGCCAGGTTGGTGATCACCGCGGAGGTGTGCGGGAGTTCGTCGAGGCCGAGGAAGGTGGCGCCGCCCTTGAAGTCCACCAGGATGAAGTTGAGTGTTTCGGAAGAGTTCGTGAGGGCGAGGCCGAGCACAAGGGTGCGCAGCAGCTCGCTCTTGCCCGATCCGGTGGCACCGATCAGCATGCCGTGCGGGCCCATGCCGCCCTGCGCGGACTCCTTGATGTCCAGTTCCACCGGGATTCCGTCGGCGCCGACGGCGACCGGGACGCGCAGCCGGGCCGCGCCGGTGGAGCGTTCCCAGAGGGTGGCCGGCTCGTGCCGGTACAGGTCGGGGATGCCGAGCAGGGTGGTGAGTTCGACGTCGGTGTCCAGCGGCTGGGCGGCGTCCGCCGAGAGGCTCATCCGGTACGGCGCGAGCAGCCTGGCCAGCGCTTCCGCGGCGGCCGGGCCCATGGCGTCGGGGCGGCCGAGGAGAGTGGTCTGCTCCTTGCGGCTGCGGTCGGTGCGAACGAGGTTCAGGGCGTCGGGCCGCACGTCGAGTCGCAGGGTGGTGCGGCCGGGGCGCCAGCTGAGGGCACCGGACAGGTCGAGCACGACGACGTTGCGCAGTCCGGGGCCGTCCAGGCGGTGGCCGGTGGGCACGGTGGTGCCGTCGACGACGATCACGGTGAACGGTTCGTCGCGGCCGGGCACGGCCTCGGGGTCGAAGACGGGCCGCTCGCAGAATTCGGCGCCGAGCAGTTCCTCCAGGTCACGGAAGGCGGAGGTGACCAGGCGGGAGGGGCCGGCGCCGTCCTGCTCCTGGGCGTGCTGGCTGTGCGGGAGCCACTTGACCCATTCCCATTCGGCACGCCGCTCGTCGGCGACGCACAGGGCGATCCACAGCTCCTCCGGCGGGTGGAAGAAGGCGAGCTGGGACAGGACCGCGCGGACGGTGTCCCGTACGGCCCGGTCGTCGCCGCGGAACAGGATCCGGGTCCAGGACCGCAGATAGAGGCCGGTGGGCTGGTCGGGGACGACCCCGTACGCCTTGATGAAGCGGCGCAGCGCGTGGGCGCAGAGCGGTTCGAGGTCCTCGACCGGCTTGGTCGCCGTCGGGGTGAGGCGCAGCGCGAGCTGCTGGTCGCCGACGGCTATGCGCACCTCGGCGAAGTCGTCGTCGGAGACCCGGCGCTCCCACAGCCGGGTGGAGCGCACCATGGTGCGCAGCACCCGGGGTTCGGGGTGCCGCCAGGCGAGGGCTTCCTGCTGGTCGCTGACCGCCTCGTGGACGCTGCGCCGGATCTGCGACAGATAGCGCAGATAGTCGCGGCGTTCGCCGCGCAGCCGTTGTTTGCGCTCGCCGCCCTTGCGCATCATCTGGCCGATGAGCATGGCGGCCGAGGCGGTGACCATCATGCCGAGTGCCAGGTAGGTGAACACACTGCTGCCACCGCCCGGACGCATGAACATCAGCATCATGGACACCGACATCATGGCCATCGGGAGATAGGTCCAGATCGCCGAGGAGTCAGGAACCGTCTCCGGCAGGGTCGGTGGCTCCTGGAGGTTCAGCTCTCCTTCGGGCATGTCCGGGCCGCGACGGCGGGCTGGGCGGCGGAAGAGGACCACACTCAACGAACAGACTCCTTCGACGACGGCGACGGCGGGCCGCGGACGGCGGCGGGCCGCCCGCCGTGACGGGTGGACCGGACCGGGATGGGCGCACAGGAGTGCGGACCGGCGCACAAGCCGGACGGTTCCGGACCAACAGGGACTCGTGAGAGGTCCGTTGACGACGGCCCGGATGATGATCAGTAGTCTGCATCCGATCACCAAGCGCGTCCACGTCGCATCCGACAAGTCCCCGAGAACGCGAGCCCTGACCTTGACCGACAGCTCCGTGGCGGGCCTGTGCCGCCTCACCATACGTGCCCCCGAAAAGACCATCGACCTTGCGGTGCCCGCCGATGTGCCGGTGGCCGATCTCCTTCCCACCGTGTTGCGTTACGCGGGTGAGGAACTGGAGGAGAACGGCCTGGACCACAGCGGCTGGGTGCTGCAACGGCTGGGCGGACCGGCCCTGGACGACGAGGGAACGCTGGAGACCCTCGACCTCAAGGACGGCGAGGTGCTGTATCTGCGACCGCACACCGACGCCCTGCCCGAAGTGCGGCTGGACGACCTGGTCGACGGCATCGCCAGTGTGGTGCGTGACCGGCTGCACGGCTGGACCGCGGACTCCAGCAGGCGCCTGCTGCGCGCCCTGTGCGTGCTGACACTGATCGCCGGACTGGCCCTGCTGGCCTGGCCGGGCGGCCCGGCCGGGGTGCGTGCCGCCGGGGCGGGTGCGGTGGGGGCGCTGTTGCTGGCCGGGGCCGCCTCGGCGAGCCGGGCTGTGGGTGACGCGGCGGCCGCCGCGGTGCTCGGGTCGATGGCGAGCCCGTATCTGGCGCTGGCCGGCTGGCTGCTGCCGGGCGGCGATCTGGGCGGACCCGATGTGCATCAGGTGCTCGGGGCGAGGCTGTTGGCGGCGGGGGCCGCCGGGGCGGGCGGTGCGGTGCTGGGGCTCGCGCTCGCGGCGGTGTCCGTGCCGTTCTTCCTGGCGACGGCGGTGTTCTGGTGCGCCGTCGCACTGGGCGGGGCGCTGGCCGGGCCCGCCGATCTGACGATGGACGGGGCGGCGACGGTGCTCGCCGCGCTGGCGGTGGTGCTGGGCAGTTTCGTACCGGCCCTGGCGTTCAAGCTGGCGGGGATGCGGATGCCTTCGCTGCCGACCAACTCGCAGCAGCTCCAGGAGGGCATCGAGCCCTACGCCGGCAGCGACGTGACCACCCGCACCGAGCTGGCGAGCGGCTGGATGACCGCGCTCTACGGGGCGGCGGGCACCGTCTGCGCGGCCTCTCTCGTGGTGCTGGCCGACGATCCGAACCTGCCGGAGACGCTGACCGCCTCGGTGCTCTCGCTGCTTCTGCTGCTGCACGGGCGCGGCATGGTCAATGTGCCGCAGCGGCTGGTGCTGCTGCTGCCCGGCATCTGGGGCGTGGCGCTGCTGACGCTGGCCCTTGCCGCGTCCCTGACGCCCGATGAGCGGCCGCTGCTGGTGGCGGGTCTCGTGGCGTTCACCGCGCTGCTGGCGATCGTGTCGTGGACGGTGCCCGGGCGCCGGCTGGTGCCGTACTGGGGCCGCGCGGCCGAACTGCTGCACTCGGCGCTGGCGATCAGTCTGCTGCCGCTCGCGCTCTGGGTGCTCGGCGTCTTCGCCGCGCTCCGGGCGATCAACGGCTGACCCGGAAGGTATGCGACATGCAGTCGAAGCGTGACCAGGTCCAGGCCCACACCTTCGTGATGGGCCGGCTGACCTCGGGGATGCTGCTCGCCGACCCGGACGCCCCGGAGAGCCCGCTCGGGCGGACCACCCGCGGGGTGCTGGTCGGTGTGGTGATCACCGCGCTGGTGGCCGCCGGTTCGCTGGTGTACGGCCTCATGTCCCCCGGTGGCAACGACGCGTGGCGGGCGTCGGGGACGCTGGTGGTGAACCGGGATACCGGCGCTCGTTACGTGTACGTGGGCGGCCGGCTGCGGCCGGTGCGCAATTACGCCTCCGCGCTGCTGGTCGGCGACGGGAAGCTCAAGTCCGAGGACGTGAGCACCTCGTCGCTGAAGGGCACCGCGGTGGGTGCCCCGGTCGGGATACCGGGTGCGCCGGACTCCGTACCGGGTGTGCAGGACCTGGAGAAGGATCCGTGGCAGGTGTGCTCGGTGCTGGCGTCGGAGGCCGGTGCGGGCGCCGGGGGTTCCGGTGGTTCCACCGGCAAGGGCGGTGCGTTCACCGCGCTGGTGGCCGGTGCGCCGGTCGAGGGGCGCGGGATGGGTGCCGGGCAGGCACTGGTGGTGTCGGGGCCGGACCGGGCCCGGTATCTGGTCTGGCAGGGCAGCCGGCTGCGGCTGGACCGGAGTTCCAACGCCGCGGTGTCGCTGGGGTACGGGTCGGTGACGCCCCGGCCGGTGTCGGCCGCGTTCCTGGACGCGCTGGTGCAGGGGCCGGATCTGGTGCCGCCGGCCGTGCCCGGCCGCGGTGGGGAGGGACCGTCGTTGGGCGGGCGTCCGTCGAAGCTGGGGCAGGTGTTCCAGTCGCGCACTCCGGGGGCGGCGCGCCAGTACTACCTGCTGCGCAAGGAGGGGCTGGTTCCGCTGACGGAGACCGGGGCGGCGCTGGCCCTGGGGTCCGCCGAGACCAAGGACCGGGCGTACGGCGGTGCGGCCCCGGCCGCGGTGGTGATCGGCGCGGCCGAGGTGAAGGCGCGGCTGGCGCCCGGCGCGGAGGGCAGCGAGCCCGTGCCGGCCGGTCTGCCGGCCACGCCGCCGCGCGCCGAGGCCGTACAGGCGGGCTGGGCGGCCTGTGCCCGGGTGCGGCCCGACCAGGGGGACGGCACCCGGGTGACCGGTGCGCTGGTGCCGCTCAGCGCGCTGCCGCCGGCCTCCGCGGCGTCGCCGGAGCACATCGCCCCGGCCTGTCTGCCGGTGGACGCGACGACGGTACGTCCGGGGCACGGCGCGCTGGTCAAGGCGCTGGGCGCAGGTGGCACCGACGTCGGCTCCACCACGTACTTCGTCGCCGACGACGGGGTGAAGTACCGGCTGCTCTCCCAGGCGGCGCAGAAGGCGTTGGGGTACGACGGTGCAACCGCCCAGGCGCTCCCGTCACCGCTCCTGGCGATGCTGCCGTCCGGCCCCGACCTGAGTCCGGAAGCGGCCACGGCGGGACGCACGGCGGGCACCACGGCGCCCTCCTGTTCGCAGACGGAGGGCGACGGGAGCGGCGACAGGGGCAACGGAACATTGCCGACGGGTAAAAGAAGTTGATGGATCCTCAGGAAAAGCTCAGATGCGGACGAGGATCATTGAGCACACCACGGATCTGATCATAGGATCACGGCCATCCAGCAGTTGAGGTATGGGAGACACCGTGGCAGACGCAGGCGCTCCGGCGGCACCGGGCGGCAACCTCCAGCAGTCGAGCGAGAGCTCGACCAGGAACGGCATTCAGGCCCTTGAGGCCGCCTACAGCGGAATCCTCAAGTCCCGCCAGGATGTCGACGACACCCGCAACAACCTGAGCAAGGGCTACCAGGGCAGCGACGGCGGCCAGTACGGGGCCCTGCTGAAGCAGTGGGACGACCAGGTCAACATCATCCTCCGCAACCTGGAGGACATGGTCGACAAGCTCAACACCAGCCTGGTGGAGCACGGCAAGACGCAGGGCTCGTCCAACGATGCGATCAACCAGGCGTACAGCGCCTCGCAGAAGGCGTTCGACGACCTGATGGCGTAGGGCCCGCCCCGGACGACGGTTCGTGTCGTCCGGTCCGCCGGACGTCCGGCACCCCTCGCCGCCACCGCGGCGGGGCACTCTTCCCAGGCAGTGAAGCGAGGTCTCCCCGATGCCCGACAACCTGACCGACGGTTACATCCTGGTCGACTACGGCCACATGAACAACGCGGGCGACGACATGGTCCGCCAGACCCAGGCGATCGCCCGGACCCTCGCGTCCCTGGAGGCGGAACTCGGCGAGCTGCGCAAGACGTGGTACGGCTCCGACGCCGACACCTACCGCCAGAAGCAGGCCGCCTGGGACCAGGCGGTGCGGAACATGGAAACGCTGCTGAATTCGCACGCGGCCCTGCTGACCGATATCTCGGGCAACTACAAGTACAGCGAGAACTCGCTGTCGCAGATGTGGTCCGAGATCTCCATCGGCCGCTGAGCGGGAGCCCCCGATGGCCGATCTGACCCACCTCGACGGCAAGAGCCTCAAGTCGTTCGCCGAGAACGACGTCACGGATTTCCAGACGGCGCTGGACAAGATCCGCAAGGACGACCCCAACGGCCTCAAGGCGCTCAAGAGCATCCTCGACGGGCGTACCACCCCGGGGACGCTCCAGCAGGACCCGGCGCTGGCCATCGGTCTGATGGGGACGGACGACAGTGTGCACGGCCAGTCCCTGGTGGCGGCGGTCAAGAAGGCGGCGGGCTCCGTCGACGAGATCTTCGAGAGTCAGCAGACGCTGTTCAAGCACATCAAGAGCGATCTGCTGACGACCATCGAGAAGCTGCTCAGCACTCAGGGCAAGAGTCTCGAATCGATCGACGGTGCCGCGCTGCTCGACATCTTCTCGGATGTGGACAAGGAACTGAGCCCGACCACGAAGACCGGCACCTGACCCGCCCGCCCCCGCCGGGGGCGGTCCGCTCCGGCGATCCGCCCGGGCCGCTCCGGCGGTCCGGGCCGGCCCGTCTGTGCACCGCCTCTTCTCCGCCCGCCCCGATCCTCCTTCTTCGCCCCCGGAGCGTTCCGCATGTCGACCCCCACTTCACAGAACTACGACGCCGACGACTACTGGGGGCAGGCCGTCACCAAGCTGACCGGCTATCCGATGCCCAGCCGCAAGGGCCTGTTCACCGGCCTGAGCAGCAAGGAGAAGAGTCCGCTCTTCCGGATGAGCCTGGACAAGATCGGTGTCCAGTCGGTGATCAACGCGGCCACGCAGGGCTCGCTGAAGAGCGACGGCCAGGACTACGACCTGTACTTCTACTCCAACAAGAACGGCCACGTGGAGATGTACCACGCCCGGCTGGTCTTCATCGGCTCCTTCATGTCGGAGAAGGGACGCAGCCGGGGGCTGGAGGCCAATGAGTCGCTGAGCGGCGGGAAGTACAAGGGCAAGTACGGCGACGACTTCGACATCGGCCCGCTCGGCCAGTACATGGGAGGCCCGGGGGCGGCCCTGGGCGCCCTGATCGACACGAAGACCACGCACGGCGCTTCCTTCAACGGCGCCTCGGTGCCGGACGCGAATGTGGTGGACCTCAACTCCTTCCAGCGCACCGCCCAGGCCTTCGACCGGGCGGCCCAGTTCTTCGTGGACCAGACAGCGATCCTCGCGGGGTGGGAGAAGTCGCTGGGGAGCGAGCAGTCGGCCTGGAAGGGCCAGGCGGCGGGAATCTTCTGGCAGTTGGTGCATCAGCTGAACGGGAACTACGAGAACTACAAGGAGCAGCTGGGCGCGGGCGACAAGTTCGACGCGGTCGGGGATCCCGCGTTCACGCCGAAGTCCAACCATTCCAAGCAGCTGATGGCGGCGCAGCAGACGCTGCTGACCCAGGCGAAGTCGCTGCGGACGGCCTGGAACGCGTGGATGGGGCGTAACGAGCACGACCCGCACTTCCACCTGATCCAGGTCCTGGACGACATTCTGAACTGGCTGACCCAGCACAACATTCCGTTCATCACGTCGACGACCTCCACCGGGAACGTCATCAACCCCACCACCACCACGACGTACTCCACCAAGGACGGTTTCCAGGAACCGCATCCGACGTACGGCGATCTGACCGACATCCAGAACTGGGCCGCGGTGGGCAATGAAGCCGTCAAGCGGTGGAACGACTTCATCGAGCAGCCGCATCCGGACATCGAGGGTCTCCAGGCCGGTCTGAACGGCACGGCGATGACGGTGCTGTCCGATCTCAACAACGCCTGGATCGACGCCACCACGCCGTTCGATTCGCCGCTCACCACCAAGAACACCGGGTCGCTCACGGAGTTCTACACCAAGGAGAAGACCGAGAAGGCGAAGGAGGAGGCGGACAAGAACAGCAAGGACCTCAACACGGCCCTGGACAACCTCAACAAGGGCATCGGTGACATGGGGAACAACGTCACCAAGTCCCTCAACGACTTCGGGGGCGGGCCAGGCGGTCTCAAGGATCTGCTCGGCAACAACGGGACGAAGGATCTCAACGGGGATTCGGGCAACGGACCCGGCGGTGACACCGGCAAGGACCTGACGAGCGACCTCAACAAGAACATCGACGACATCCTCAACCCGGGCAACGACGACTCGACCCAGGGCAATGGGGACACGACGCACACCGGCCCGCTGAACCCGATGGTTCCGCCGCCCAACCTCCCCGGCAATTCGGTCCTGAACCCGGGTGGCGGGACCACCTCGCTCGACAAGAACCGCAATCTGGTCACGACGTATCCGAACGGCGACCGGGTGACGTACGACCCGAAGACCGGGAAGTACACGGTCACACCGCACCAGGGCAAGACCACGGTGCAGGACCTCAACCCGGGCCAGAGCGTGACCAACCCGGACGGCAGTGTCACCAAGCTGAACAAGGACGGCACGCTCACCACCACGTTCAAGGACGGCAGCCGGCAGATCGTCGATCCGGAGACCGGCAAGGTCACGACCATCGACAAGAACGGCAAGGAGACGGTCACCGACCTCAATCCGAGGACCGAGTACCAGTGGCCGCCGAACACCGACAGCCACCGCACTCCCCCGCCGACCCATCAGGATCTCAACCACGACCTGAACCGTGACCTGAACCGCGATCTCAACCATGACCTGGACCGGGATCTCCACCGGGATCTCAACTCCCCCGGCGGAAACTCCCACTCCTCGTTGAACAGCTCCTCGTCCGGCGGTGGCGGTCAGAACCGTTCCGGCAACGGCGACTACGAGGAGTACGACAGCACCTTCCACCCGGGCGGGACGCTCGGTGCGCCGCCCGGCGCCACCGGCAACCAGCCCCCGGCTTCCCTGCCGGGCACGGGTACGGGTTCGGGTTCGGGCGCATCGTCCGACGGCTCCACACCGCTCAACCCGATGATGCCGATGGGCGGCATGGGCGGCATGGGCGGCATGGGCGGGATGGGTGCCGGTGGGCAGGCGGGCGGCTCGTCGGGCGAACGGGTCCGCAACGTCCTGACGGAGAGCGGCCCCGGCACGCGCGGCGGATCGTCCCGTTCCGGGGGGCGACGCGGCGCCGACGAGGAGCGCAGCGCGCGCAGGGCCCGTACCGCCACCAGTTCCACGGCCGTCGCGGGCGGCTCGGCCGGCGGCGCCCAGGGCGGGCAGGCGACCGGCAGCGGGGAACGCGACCGGGTGCACTGGGTGGCCGAGGACGAGGACGTGTGGGGCGCGGAGGAAGGCGGCACGCCCTCGGTGATCGGACGGTGAGCGGGCGGATGGGCGGAGCGATGGACGAGGCCCCGGGGAGCGCGGGGCGTGGCGAGGTCTCGCCGTACGCGAGGTCCGTGGAGGCCCGGCTCGCCGCGGCGATGGCCGAGCTGGAGGCCACCGAGAAGGGCGTGGCGAAGGCCGAGGCCGAACTGCGGCGGGCGACCCGCACCGTGCGTTCGGCGGACCGGTCGGTGGAGGTCACGGTCGGGCCCCAGGGCGAGCTGACCGCGCTGCGGTTCCTGGAGGGGAAGTACCGGACGATGTCGCCCGGCGAGCTGTCGGGTGCCGTGCTGGACGCGTTCGGCCGAGCGCGTACGGAGATGGCCCGGCAGGTGATGGAGACCTTCGAGCCGTTCACCCGGCCGAGCACCGAGGTGCCCGAGCTCACCGGGGTGGACATCGACTGGGCGCGGATCTTCGGGCCCGAGGTGCTCCAGGACCCTGAGGAGCGGGCCCGGCAGGAGTCGGGGCGCCGGCTGCGGGACGAGATCGACGAGGACGAGGAGCGCTGAACACACGATGAGCGACGGCTACTTCGCCGAACCCGCCCGGATCCAGGCGGGGTTGCGGCAGATGTTCTCGATCAGCACCTCGATCGGCGCGATGGTGGACGACTTCGTCGTCGACGTACGTGCCACGAGCGACTGGCCGGGCCAGGACGACAGCTTCGCCAAGGAGGTCATCCCGCAGGAGCAGAAGGAGCGGGAGAGCAGCAGCGAGACGGCGATCGCACTGTCCGAAGCGGTCAACGGCGTGGCGCACGGGACCTCGGTCAACCTGAAGTCGATCAAGTCCAACCAGAACAACATCCTGGACGCGATCCGGGACCACCGGATCAAGCCCAACAACAGCGGAAAGCGCTGACGGCAGAGAGCACGGCCCCATGTCGATCAAGGCGACGCCCGAGCTGAACAACCTGCTGTTCGTCCTCATCGGCGAACGGTTGTTGCAGGCGGACGAGGATCTGGCGTACGCCAGCCGGCGGCCCTACCACCGGCTCGCCGACCGTCTCACCGACCTGTCCGGCGAGATCGAGCAGTCGGTCGTCGGGATCAGCAGGTCGCTCCCGCCCAAGGTGGGCGCCAGCTATCTCCAGTCGATGAAGCTGTTCATCGACAACGGAGGCACCAACCATCTCCGGGACTTCTCAGACCAGTTGAAGACCATCGGCGACGGTCGCACCGACACGTCGATGAACATCATCGAGTCCAAGTGGCAGATCATCGCCGAGCTGATCCGGCTGATGATCGAACTGCTGGTCATCTTCGTGATGTCGTTCTTCTCGGGCGGGGCCTCGGCGAGCGACGCGGCGGTGGCGAAGGCCCGCAGCCGGGTGGTGCTGCTGACGGTGCTGGACACGCTGCTGAAGCGCACGCATCTGATGCCGAGCCTGAGCGAGGCGTTCCAGGAGGCGTTCCAGACCTTCGCGGTGCGTCTCGCCCTGATGATGGCGGGGCCCGACGGGCGGCGGCCGAAGGGGTTCGACTGGAAGGCCATCGCGCAGGACGGTGTCTTCGGCGCGTTCGCGGGGCTCTTCCACGGCGCGTTCTCGTCCGGGCTCGGCAAGCTGCTGAAGAACTTCACGGACAAGGGCCCGGTCAAGAACCTCACCAAGGACGTGACCGACAAGGCGCCACGGCCGAGCAAGTTCTCCCCCAAGAACCTGGCCAACACCGCGCTGAACGACACGAAGGACTTCCTGACCTCCGGTGGTTCGGAGGCCGTCGCGGAGATCGTGGCGGGTGGCCTGATGACGGGGAACTGGACGACGAGCTGGGACACCTTCCTGGGCTCCGGGATCAGCAGCAAGGCCGAGCAGATGCTCGGGGGCGGCGCGTCCAAGCCCGGCACGTGGGTGAAGAACAACTTCACCGAGAAGAACGTACCGACGTCGAGCCAGGCCGACGGTGACGGCACGGGGTCGAAGTCCGGGGACGGAACGGACTCCGGCACCGGGAACGACACCGGCAACGGCAGCGGAAACGGAACGAGCACGGGGAACGCGACCACAACGGGCACCGGAACGGGGACGGGGACCGGGGCCGGCGGGGGCTCGGGGACCGGGAAGAACGGCAGTACCACGAACGGCGCCGGTTCCCAGGACCAGCCGGAGCAGACGCAGGAGTCCGAGGAGACGGACAAGTCCGGGCCGACGGGCGACAACGAGCACACGGGACCGGCATCGAAGCCGCCGCCGTCGGGCGCGACGGGGCCGTCCGGCTCGAACGGACCGGCCACCAAGGGTTCCGTCAACACCTCAAGCAACGACGACCACGACCACACGGCTCCCACCGACGACACCGACGACACGATCGGTACCGAGGAGGAGTCCCAGCAGACTCCCGACGAGCGCACGGTCCCCCCGGCGAACGCCGACTCGCAATCCGGCCCCACCAACACGTCCGGCAACGGCGACTCCAACACCTCGCGCGGCGGCCCGACACCGAACCACAACCCGGCTCCCGCCCAAAGCCACCGGACGCCCGACGCACAGCAGGACGAGCAGCCCGACGTACCGCAGAAGCCCGGGCCCGAGACGGAGCAGGAGACCGACGCACCGACCACGCAGTCCAACACACAGACCGACACGCAGACCGAGGCCCCGGAGAACGAGACCGAGCCCAGCACGGGGCTGCTCACCGAGGACGGCTCCTCCGACAACGGACAGGCGCCGTCCGACGCCGGGTCCTCGTCCACCTCGCAGGTCACCCCCCACACCGTCACGGTGCCGGAGCATCAGCTGTGGTCGCAGCTCCTCGGCACCCCCGGTCCCCCGCCGCAGCAGTTGCTCGACGGCATCGCCGCCCACCGTCGGGGGGCCGCACCGTCACCGGAGGAGATCGACCTCCGCAGGGAGCTGCGGCAGAAGCTGAACGACGCCGAGGGCGGGGTCACGATCTTCATCGACGACGCGGCCAACTTCGGCCATCAGGCCGCCGCCACGATGCTGATGGACTCCCTGAACGAGCTGGGCTACCAGGGGCCCATCACCGCCATCGCCCCTGCCAATGTGCAGCAGAAGCTCGCGCTGCTGCTGAGTGACGAGCTCAACGCCCGTGTCACCTGGCAGACGCAGACCTTCGACCCCGACCGGCCGGCGACCGACCCTCGGACCTCCGGGAGGCCGGGGGCTCAAGGGCTGGTCATGGTCGCGGCGAGCGACCGGCTCGACGGCGGCGAAGAGGTGGCGGAGCGGTTCCTGAACTTTCTGGGGATCGACCGGGCGGTCGTGCTCAAGCCGTACGCCTGGGAAACCTCGCACCGCTATCTCTACAGCAGGCCGTCCTTGGACTCCGCCGTCGAGGTCACCGATCTGGAGGTCTCCGAGTCGTCCGGCAACACGATCGCGCCCGACGCCCTGTTCAATTTCCACACCCCGCTCCTCACCCATGACGAACTCGATGTCCTGATCGACCGGCGGGTCACCGCCTCCGATGTCGCCGGTGGGCTCAAGGAGATCGTCCGGGCCGTGCACGAGAACGGCACCGAAGTCATGCCGGTCTACGGCCTCCACAATGTCACCGAGTCGGGCCGGGCGTCGGCGCTCAGCACTCTGGCCGCCGGGATCAGCGGGTCCGGGATCGACAGGCCGTCCGTGATCCTCTCGTTCGGCCGCACCACGGTCGACTTCGCTCCCGTACACACGGACGCGCAGCTCAGACGGACCGACATCACCGCCCCCGACCTCCGCGAACAACTCGAACAGCTGGGGCCGACCGACGTCCTCGTCGTGCAGAGTCCAGGCCTCCCGCAGGACGTATTCCGGCAGATCTTCCAGCTCGGCACGCTGCCGGCGGTGCTGGAGGGCGCCAACACCACCAACCTGATGCAGCTGCTGGGCCGCCCGTACTTCTCCGCGCTGACCAACCACACCCCGTACGACCAGCTGGACCAGGTCGCGGCGAGCCACCTCGAACAGGTGACCAAGGCAATCACTCATCCCAGCCAGTGGGGGCGCAAGGCCGCAAAGCTGACGAGCGAGCAGCCGACGCGCGCGTGGACGGCGCTCCAGAACGTTCACACGGCCCAGTCCGTGACGTCGGCCCTGCCCAGGGACGGGGACGGACACGTCCTGACGCAGGACGAGTGGATGCGCCTCAAGGCGGACGGAGTGCTGAGCGTCGACGAACTCAAGTCGGTGCTCGGGGACGGCGCGGACGTCGTCGCCATGATCGCGGACGTCGGGTACACCGGCCGCACAGCGACCATCAGCGACGAGCAGCTGGCCACGCTGCGGACCAGGCTGGGTGAGCTCCGGGCCGAGCATCTGGTCGAGGTCCGCAACGCGATGGACCATCTGTCGGTCGTGCCGGAAGCGGGAGCGGCCGAGGTCATAGCGGAGGCCATCGACGAGCTGACACAGGCAGGCTCCCGGCTGCACGCCTACTTCGCCGGCCTCCGGGCCAAGGCGCACGAACCGCACAACGACCAGACCCTGCAGGCCCTTCGCCTGGTACTCACCGATCGCCCGGCCCTGCCCCGGACCGAGTCCCTCGCCCAGGGCCAGAACCAGGAGGAGAACACCCAGCAGGAGACACCTCGCTGGCAGACCGACTGGGACCGGGTGGACGACTCCGACGACGAGAACGCGTACTCCGAAAGCCCGGAATCCCGATCCGTCGCCACGTCCAGTAGCTCCACACCGACGTCCAGCCGTTCGCAGAGCCCCATCGCCGATCGACCGATCACCGAGAGCCGGCAGCAGATCACGACCGAGGAGGAGAGCGAGGAGGAGGAGAGCAGCGAGGAGGAGAGCAGCGAGGACGAGGTCCCCAATGCCGACAATGCCGACAACAACAGCGACATCGGCAGCGACATCGACTTCAGCCTCGGCCTCTTCGGCGACACCCAACCCGAAACAACACCGAACAACACCTCGGCCCAGGCCACGAACTCCGACAACGACACCGACACCGAGGACGCCGACAACGCCGACAACAACAGCGACATCGGCAGCGACATCGACTTCAGCCTCGGCCTCTTCGGTGACATCCAACCCGAAACAACACCGGACAACACCTCCGCATCGGCCGTGAAGCTGTCCGATGTCAATGATTCCTCCGAGATTCCTCCCCGGCTCGTGCTCAGGTCCGCCCGCTCGGCCGACGACGCCACGACCGACTCGGACGACATCGTCAAGCAGACGGTCGCGACCGGCTCGTCCGACTCGTCGTTCCTCGCCTCGTACACCTCGGCCGACTGGACCGACCGGAACGAGCGCTACAGCACCGTCGTCACCTCCGACACCTTCCAGGACCACCACCACAGCGAATCGTCCATGTACCGCAAGCAGCGCCGGACGCCCTGGAGCGGCCAGAAGGTGTCCTTCTTCGCGGCACACGGCACTCCCACCCGGGTGAAGCTGACGCGGCAGGACGGGACGAGCATCGTGGTCAGCGGCAGGGAACTCGGCCGCTACCTGGAGCACTCCGCCGATCTCGGTCCGAAGAACCGCCCCATCGTGCTGTACGCCTGCTCCACCGGCGCCTCGCCCACTCACGGCGGGCTGTCCGTCGCCCAGCACGTCGCCAATGTGACGGGCCGGCCGGTGTACGCACCCACCACGTCCGCCGGTACGGCGCTCGACTCCGAGCAGCGGCCGCGCCCGGTCCTCTTCCGCGACGACGCGGAGAATTCCGGCCAGTGGATCACGTACACCCCCGAGCCCACCGGCGCCGAACTCATCGCGCTCGCCCGCACAGCGGGGCTGCACCCCCCGGCAGGCACCGCCCAGGCCACGGACACCGCGGCCGGCACCAGCTCCACCAGTTCCGCGACGCCGTCGGAGGATGCCCCCAGCCCCTGGGTCACGATGCGAACGCTCCAGCTCGTACGTACCATGCGCAACACCTTCGGTACGCAGATCGCGCAGTCCCCCGACCACGATGCGCTGCTGGCGGCCCTCGGCGCACTGGACAGCGAACGTTTCGGGGGCGACGACACCGTCTGGGCGCCCTACCGTGACGGGCGGATGACGCCCGAGCTGCTGCGCCGCATCACCGAGGGGCTGTCAGGAACGGACACCCTTGGCCTGGACCGGTACTCCGCCCTCTTCGACCGGGTCAACCAGGCGGCCGGCGGGAGCGGACCGGCGGACGGATCGTCGCAGGAAGACCTCCAGTCCCCCTCCCGCGACCTCACGCGGGACGTCATCGGACCCACGCCGGAACAGCAGACGCAGCAGACACAGCAGGCCTCCACGTCCACGAACACCGATGTCTCCACCGACGTGGTCCAGCTGGTGGCGGCCCAGCTCGACACCGATCGCCCCGCCACGGTCGACGACACCATGCAGCCGCCCCCGGCCGAGGGCGCGGTCCAGCGGTTCCCGGGCGGTCTGACGCTGCCCACGTACATCACCGGAGACGGCGAGAACGCCGATTCCGCCTTCACCTACGGCCAGAGCCAGGTGATCCAGCGGGGCATCGACAACGTACTGAACCGCATAGCCGGTTCGAATCTGCCGGTCCCCGCCCGGAGCCCCGGCGCCGTCCGGAACAACCCCCTCGCCGGACTGGAACGGGCCCTCAAGCAGACGCCTCATCGGTTCCACGGCGACGGCTGGGTCTCCGCCCCCTTCAAGGACACCTCGGGACGCATCCGCCAACTGCGGGTCTCCCAACGGCCGCAGGCGCCCTGGTCCATGATCACCAATGAGAAGGGCGGGGCGATCTCGCTCGACCCGGTGAAGGTGGACCAGATCCATCGCAGCCAGATCACCTCCGGGAAATCCGAAACGGCAAGCTCTTCACGGCAGTTGGGTGTGGCGGTTCCGCTGGGGCCGCCGATCGGCCCCGCGAACATGTTCGGGCGGGTGGGCATCGCTCTGGGCTTCACGAAGTCGGTCGACTTCAACCTCCAGGACCAGACCCTGAGCCAGGTCGAGAGCCGTCACTCCGACGAATCGCATCTGTACCTGGGCGATGTGATGTACACGGTCGAGCTGACGGAGCCGGCACCCGAGAAGTACGGGAAGCTGAAGCGGCTCACCGAACGGATCAGCAGGCCGATCACCCGGTCCACCGCACCGGTCGAGAACACCGGACAGCAAGAAACACTCACGTTCGGTGTGAAGGACGGGCTGCTGCTGCGTCTCCCCGACAACCTGACCGCCAAGCGCACTCACGAACACGCGCCGCAGGAGATGCGGCTCAGCGAGCACAGCGACTACCGCATGGTGCACACCGAGGGATACGGGTCGGTGGCGGCGATCCGGAAGTGGGCGATGGACCAGACCGGGGCGGTCGTCGGCTCGTCGATGCACGCGGAGATCACCCGGTTCTTCAGCTCGGAGAACTTCATCCGGACCGCGGACCGGATGGCACACGGAACGGTCACCGGTCAGCCGATGTTCACGGAATCCGGGCAGCCCGGCGGTGTGTTCGCCGTGGACAAGGTCGTGCCGGTCGAGGCCACCCACATCTCGGAGACCGACGCGGCAGAGCTTCGCAACGCCATTCAGCGGGTCATCAAGAACGACCGGAGCACGTCGACGGCGTACAGCCAGGACCTCCAGTTCACCATCGGTCCCAGCATTTCCTTCGACGAGTACGCGACGAGCGCGGTCCAGCCGCGCTTGCAGGTGGGCGGCTTCGCCCAGTTCGGCAACCGGTCGACCCGCACCACCGGCTTCGGCGGCTCGGGCAGCCGCAAGATCGTCGGACGTGCCAAGAAGGTGCGTACCGAGCTGTACCTGGTGAAGAAGACCGTCCATGTCCGTAAATCCGGACAGAACACGGCCGAGACGTTCGATGTCTGGACCCTCGACCGGATGACCCGCGCGGAGGCGCGCCGCCTGGCCGGCTGGGACGACGGTACGAAACTCCGTACCCGGTCCACGGAGCACACGGCCGTGAACCCCGTCGGGACCGAGGGGAACAACGGCGGCAGCAGCTCCGTCGCCCCCGTGCCACCGAACAACGGCGAGCCGCCGGCCCCCGTCTATCTGCCCCGGGACCGTCCGACGCTGCTCGGCATGGCGAGGGTGGAGGCGTTCCTCCCCGACACCGACACCGTCGAGGGCGCTGCCACGGACACCGCCGGGCAGTCCACGACACCGCCCCCCGCAGCATTCCTCAACGAGCTGACCGACAGTGTGATCGCCGCCATCGCCGAGCAGCACCCCGGTCTCGTCGCCCCGCTGGCGGACTTCACGACCCCCGATGACAAGTCGAAGGGATGGCGGGGCAAGAACCACTTCAGCGCCGCCCTGCAGAACACACTGAGTGTGATGGACGCCCTGAGCCATCACAGCGTGGCGGGGCAGCTGGAGTCCTTCACCACCGACGGAATACCGATCCGCCTCGTCGACAACACGGGTACCAAGCGGAAGTACCGCTGGATCCGGGCCAGGGGCGAACTGACCGGGCGCCGCTACGAGGGCACACGCAACGAGCTGATCCTCCGGAGCAGCACCCCCGGAACGCAGCGGCTGGACAGCTCGGCCACGGTGTCCCACACCAGGGAGGTCGGGGTCGACGTCGGCATATCGGCGCGTGAGAACAACGCCGACGCGTTCAAGCAGCCGATCAACAGCGGAGTGATCACCCCGGCCGGCCGGCTCGGCTGGCAGAAGGCCCGGAAGACCGGCTCCGGTGCCACCGTCTCGTACGAGCCTTTGCACGCCACGTCGGGCCCGTCCCATGTGTTCAGCTACCAGCTGTCGGTGACCGTCACCAGCGGCGGGTACTGGCGCTTCCGGGAGCCGCTACGGGTGCTCGGTGTGCTGGGCACGGGGCTCTCCGTGGGGCGCAACGCGGAGGTCGACCTCATCGGCGGCACGGCCCGCCGTCCGGCGGTGACCGGACGGATCCTGCTCGACGTGCCCGACGAGCACATTCCGCCGACCGCCCGGGGCTCACAGCAGGAACAGGGCTCGACGCCCCCCGCCGCCGGCCCCGTCGCCGTCCCGCTGAGCACCGAGGAGGTCCAGGACCTGCTGGGCGAGCCGAAGAAGCCACTCGCCGCGAACGGCACGGGCCGGGGCACCGGTACGCAGGAGAACGCGGAGGAGAACGCCGAGTCGAACGCGGAGGAGATCGAGCTCCCGGAGCAGCAGGCCGCGTCGGCTCCGTTCGGCGGTCTCTCCCACCAGGTCATCGCCGTCGCGGGCGGCTCCGAGCTGAACCAGGGCGTGGAGACCGCGCTCAAGGCAGGTTCCGGTGACGCCTGGCAGTTCAGCCTGTACGGGGCCGCGCCGCACGACGCGGTGATGCGTCAGTTCCAGCCACAGGTCCTGGCCTCGTTCCTGGACCAGTCGATCAGCCGTGCGGGCATGCGCATGGTCGAGCTGTTCGGCGCCGGACCTTACATCAATCGGATCGGCCGGCTCGTCCACCGCGCCACCCTGCGGAATCCGGTCGTGCAGTCGAAACCCGTCGCGGTGGAGACCGAGGTGACGCTCGGCGCCGAGACCCAGGTCACCCATGCGCGGACCTCGGTCACGGTGGCCAAGCTCAACCTCGGGGTCGCCTACGCGCGCAGCCACGACCAGGGGCCCTCGCTGGTCGGTACGTACGGGCTGGTCCTGAACGGAACGTGGACCAAGGGGAGCACCGCGACCGCGACGAACACGGTGTCGGTGGAGAACGACCGGGACGACGAGAACCTGAAGTATCTGGTCACCGCGGATGTCGATCACGAGGTCGGGTTCACGACTCGCGCCAACGGGCTCGTCGGCCCGCTGCGCGCCCTGCTGCCCACGCTGCGCACCCACTTCGCGGGGTTCCGGCTCACCATGCCCGGCAGCTGGCTCGGCCATGTGCCGGAGAAGGTCGCGCACCGCCTCGGCCTGGTCGGCGGCACGCTGCCCGCCGCGCCCACCTACACCGAGGAAGCCTGGTCCCCCGCGCCCTGGCTGAAGGACACTCCGTTCGGTTCGTTCCCGGTCAACTCCCTGGACTCCGCCACGGCCGCGCAGCACTTCGCCGAACTCCTCAAGTCGCGGGGGGTGGACGACGCCGGTCGGGACCACATCCTGGACATGGTGACGCCGCGTGCGCTGCTCGCCCTCCGGCAGCAGATGGCCGCCGCCAAGGGCGGGGTCACGGCGGTGACCCGCACCGCCTGGACCAAGCTCGGCGAGGTGTCCATCGGCTCGCAGCGTGCGACGGTACGCATCGAACTCATCCCGGGGGACACGACGTTCGACGGAATCGATCACAGTGTCACGTTCCAGGAGACCCTGGGCATGACCGAGACCGTCGAGGTGAGCAACACCAAGGCGGTCACGACCACGACCGGACTCTCGGTCACCGAAGCGGTGCGGACCCAGAACACGGTCGCCCCCACCGCCGGCTCGAGCCTCTCCGAATCGCTCGCCGTCACCCAGCAGAAGACGGTCGCCACTTCGGCGAGCCGCATGAAGAACTACACGTTCTACCCCAACGAGCCGTTCGCCGACTTCCTCACCACGTACCGCATCCGCATGGTGCTGGTGAACGCCGACGGAACGGAGGTGCCTTCGAGGGACTTCCCGGTCGGCACCCTGCGGGAGCAGCTGCCGCTCAGCCTGGCCGTGCCGAACTCCGCGGACAACACCGGCGCCAATCCGGTGACGGACGGGAACCAGCCTCCCGGGGTCACGGTCCGAAGGCCCGGACAGCTCACGAACGAGGCCATCGAGCGATGGCGGCGTGAGGGTGTGACGCAGCCGTTCACCATGCCGGCCAATGGCTTCATGCCACGTCGGATCACCGACACCGACTTGGCGTTGGACGCCGCCCACCTCGCCCTGGCCAAGGCACACAACACCGAGCTGCCGCACCTGCCGAAGCCCAGCAGCACAGCCGTCGGACTCTCCGGCACGAATCTGGCTGCGGCAACGGGCACGGCCCGGAAGTCCGGTCTCGCCCGCCAGGGGCGGGCCTCGGGACAGGCCCTGTCCGACGGGCTCGCGAGCACCCAGACGGCGGCCTTCTTCGGCAACACCGCGTCGGGCAACGGCTATCTCGCGGCCACGATGCACGATGCCACCATCGCGCTGGACACCCAGGGCAGCTACCGGCTGTTCTCGCGGCCCCGGCTGAGCGAGGCGGTTCTGCTGAGCGTGGCGGCGGACGCCACGATGGAGAGCCCCGAGCGGCAGACCGTGAGTTCGGACCTGTCGGTCACGGAGACCGGGGCGCAGGGCACGACGCTCGGTGCGACCGTCGGCACGTCCGTACCGGCGATCGGCTCCGTCTCACCCGCGCCGACGGGCAGCGGTGGGAACACCGGTGAGTCGACGACTCTCAAGATCTCCTCCGCCGACGGCACCCAGCACAACATAAAGCCCAAGACGGGCCGGGCACTGCTGTTCTCGATACCCACGGACTGGCTTGGCGAGGCGACGGTCACGCACGGCCGGGCCGCCAGTGTCTTCGTCCAGGGCACCAGGTCGCAGACCGTCGAGTACCGGACCAATGTCCTGGCCTGGGTACGGGAGGACGTGGCCCGCGATCTGGGGCTGATCGACGACACGACCTTCCCGTCCGACGTCACCGCCGCCTGGACCTCGGTGACCAAGGCGAGCAAGGCGTGGGTGGACGCGGACAAGGCGTACTGGAAGGTCAGGCGCGCAGTCACCGAATCGGCCGGGGATGCCCGGCCCACGCCCGAGCAGCTGCAGCAGATGGCGGAGCTGGCCGCGCACGCCCGCGAGGCGATGCGGGAGTTCCGCCGGGTACGGGCGGCTACGGACCGGCTCACCCAGTGGTACCACCGCACGCCGCGCAACGGCCCCCAGCCTCCCGCGGTGAGCTTCACCGCACCCGAAACGCCGTCGAAGACGTTCCCCAAGTACACCGGGACGGCGTTCGCCCCGGACACGTCCACGGCGACGGCCTCCGTCGACGCGCCGCACACGCTCGTCTCCCCGGACGGCGAGACGTACACACTGCATGACGTGCCCGAGGACGGCGACGCGTTCTTCCACGCGCTGGCGGCGGGAATGCGGCACACGAACACCGCGTTGCCGGGCTCGACCGGCGGCACCACGGGCACAACGCCTGACGTCACCGACTTGCGCAACCGATTGACGGACACCCTGACGAACGACTCGGGCGACCTGCTGGACTTCATGACCCCGGATCTCCTCGACTCGTTCGACCCTCAGGAGCTGGCCGACGGCGGCCCCACGTTCGCCGCAGGATCCCCCGAGGCCCTTGAGTTCGCGGACCCGGCGCGCACCCTGCCGCTGTACGCACGGCTGTCGGCCGACGAGCGCAAGGCGCTCGCGCTGGCACAGCTGCAACGCGCCGGGAACTCGCCCGGCGAAACCGGCTGGAACCACGGGGCAGCGGACCTGCTGCCCGCGCTCGCCGCCCGGACCCTCGGTCTCAAGGTGACGGTCGTCCGGGACGACGGCACGTTCCAGGATTTCGGACCCGAGGGCACCGGGACACCCCCGACGCACGTCGTGCTGTACCTCAAGGACCGCCACTACCAGGCGGCCCTGGCTCCCGTGCCCACGGTCTCCGAGACGAACAGCCTGTCGGAATCGGAGAACGACTCAAGGAACCCGGAGGACTCGGAGAACCCGGAGGACCCGGAGGACTCGGAGAACTCGGAGAACTCGGAGAACTCGGAGCAGGACGCCGACGAGAGCGCGTCGGAGGCGGGCTATGACGGGGACAACGACACAAACACATCCACAACACCCCCAACACAGCGAACAAAGCACATCCACAAACGCAAACCCCCGGCACAGAACGACGAAACA
>NZ_JBHXTM010000035.1:46346-50880 GCF_042677325.1 Streptomyces sp. NPDC127117 | reverse complement strand
GACGGGGACAACGACACAAACACATCCACAACACCCCCAACACAGCGAACAAAGCACATCCACAAACGCAAACCCCCGGCACAGAACGACGAAACGACGACGGATACAGACACGGAGACCGGCGCCGACACGGAATCGCTACCGCCGCGGACACACCTCGAAGAAGAGAGCACCGACGGGTGGGTGACCGAGTACGACTACGGGCCCCTCAGCGACGGCTCTTCGCTGCCCCCGGTGCCACCGCCCACCCCGGTCGCGTCGACGCCGCCGGCGTCCCCCGTCCTGTCGGCCGTCCAGTCGTCCCCGGCCCCGTCGACTCCCCCGCCGCCACCACCGCCACCGCCGCCCCCGCACACGGGCGGCGACAACGACACGTCGGACTCGGACGGTTCATCGCCCGATGTTCTCGGCCGGGTCCTCGACGCGTACGCGGTGCGGGACGTCGTCGTACGGCAGGTGAATCTGCGCCAGCTGCACGATCCACTCATCTCCGCGAGGGCCGCGCTGGACCTCGCGCCCGGCGGCCTGACCATGCGCGAGCTGGCGCTGACCGACGCGCAGGTACTGACGGTGCTCGCCCATCACCGCCATCTGTCCCCCGAGGCGGTGGAGGAGTTGCTCAAGCACCCCTCGTACGCGGCGGTCCTCCAGCACGAGGGCGAGGCTCCCCAGGCGTCATGACGGACACGAACCGAGGCACCCAGATGCAGCACACCGACGGACCGGCCGGGCGGGAACTTCCGCCCGTTCCCGGCCACATCCGCGAAGCCGCGCGGGAGGCACCGGACCACTGGATCGGCGTCGTCGATCCGGCATGGACCGATGCCGCCCCGCCGCCGCCCTGGGCCGTGGCCGGGGAGTGGCGTTCCGGGCTCGACGGCGAAGTCACGGAGTGGCAGCCCAACGAGGACTACCGGCCGTCCCCGTCGGCCCTGGGCTGGCCCGAGCCGACCGATCCGGTCGATGCCGCCGTGCAGTTGGCCGTCACCGGGTACGGCCCGCTGAGCGACGCCGTGGAGGCGCTGGCGGGTGCGGAGGCGGTGGTGCTCCGGGCGCCCGACGGGGGCCCGTTGACGGTCGCCGGGGCCGACGGTTCACCCGCCGTGCCGCTCTTCACCGCCGTACCCCACCAGCCGTTCGAAGGCGCCCTGGCCCACGACACGGTCACCGTCGCCGACCTGGTGCGCGGCCTCGCCGCGGACGAGGGCCGCGTCTCGGTCAACCCGGCGGGCCCGGCACGCATCCTGCTCGACGCGCGTCTGATCCTCGACGCCGTACGGCCCGCCGTCCCCTCCCCCGCCACCGGCGGTTCCCCCGATTCGTCCCACCAGCTCCCCACCAGTCCCGTCACCCAGAGGACCCCATGACCACGTCCAGGAACGAAGAAGCAGCGGCCGCCTCCGAGCCGGAGGCGCACGCCACCGCCGAGGCCGCCGCCGGCGAGACCCCGGCACGGACCGCTCGCGCGGCTTCCGCGAAGCGCAGCGGTGCGGCCGCGGCGGCGGAGCCGTCCGCGTCTGCGGAAGAGGCGGCCGAAGAGGCTCCGGAGGCGTCCGCCATGACGTCCGCAGGGGCATCCGGCGAGGAGACGAAGACCGCGTCCGGGGCAGCGGCGGAATCCGGGCGGAAGAACGAGGCGGAGCCGGACGCGGAGGCCGAGGGCACCGCTGCCACCGCCGAGGGCGAGGGAGAGGCCGCCACCGCGACCGCCACCGCCGAGGGCGAGGGAGAGGCCGCCACCGCGACCGCCACCGCCGAGGCGGAAGCGGAGGCGGAAGCCACCGCGACCATGACCGCCACCACCACGGCCGACACCCCCGAGAGGACGGGACGTCCGAACAAGGCGCTCCTCGCGGGCGCCGCCATCGCCGGTGTCCTGCTGGTGACCGTGCCGTTCCTCGTCCACACCGGCGGCGGCAACGACGGCAAGCGCTCGGCGGGCAGCGGCGAGGCCCCGGGCACGATGCTCGGCTCCGGCAACGGAGACGTGCCCGGCGCGTTCGCGTCCGCGGCCCCCTCTCCGCGCGCGGGCTCCGGCAAGCAGCCGCCCGCCGGCAAGGACGGGAAGGGCGGCTCGGGGCCCTCCGCAGACGGTGCGCACGGATCGAAGCCGCTCAACGAGGGTGGCGGCAGCACGGGCGGGAACACCGGGGGCCCGGGCGACGGCTCGGGGGGCGGGAAGTCCGCCGGCGGTGAGAAGTCCACGACCCGGAAGACCAACACGGGCAGCGGCAGCAGTGGCAGCGGCTCGGGCAGTGCGGCCGGCGGCACCGCGCAGAAGTCGGCCCCGCAGTCGACCGTCGTCTACACCGGGGTGACCGGCCACGGCTGCCCCACCCCCTCCGGCGGCGGCTTCCAGCAGGACCACTACTTCACCGACGGCAGCGCCGGCTGGTACACCCGCTCCTCCGGCGGCTGGACGGGCAACGGCTGCAACGGCAGCTACTCCTCCATCCCGATGTCCGGCGACACCTCCACCGACATGCAGAACCGCGTCAAGTGGTGGTGGAAGCCCGGCACCCGGGCCCGGACCTGCCAGATCTCGGTGTTCATACCGAACAGCAACACCAACCTGTACGTGGGCGGGCACCCGACGAAGTACCACGTGCTGGTCAACGCCAACGACCGTACGACCATGTACAGCAGCTTCTCGATCAACCAGGTCGCGCACCGCGGCCAGTGGGTCGACGCGGGCACCTTCGCCATGAAGGGCGCCACGATCGGGGTGAAGCTGCTCGACCGCGGTGACGACTGGTCCAAGGGGTGGGAGAAGGCCCATCACGCCGCGGCGCAGATGCGGGCGACCTGCCGTTCCTGACGATCCGGCGCTCCTGCTGACGCGCCGTTCCTGAGCGCGTTCCGCTTCGGGCCGGCCCCTCCCCGGGGCCGGCCCGTCGTGTTTCACGGCACCAAATGTTGCATGATCATGCGAAGTGATGCATAGTCTTCCTATGTCCAAAGTCCTCACCTCCCTCCCCACCGGCGAGCGCGTCGGCATCGCCTTCTCCGGCGGGCTCGACACCTCTGTCGCCGTCGCCTGGATGCGCGACAAGGGCGCCGTCCCCTGCACGTACACCGCCGACATCGGCCAGTACGACGAGCCCGACATCGCGTCCGTGCCCGGCCGTGCCTCCGCGTACGGCGCCGAGATCACCCGGCTCGTCGACTGCCGTGCCGCGCTGGTCGAGGAAGGGCTTGCGGCGCTCTCCTGCGGCGCGTTCCACATCAGGTCGGGCGGCCGCCCGTACTTCAACACCACGCCGCTGGGGCGCGCCGTGACCGGCACGCTGCTGGTGCGGGCCATGCTTGAGGACGGGGTGCAGATCTGGGGCGACGGCTCCACGTTCAAGGGCAACGACATCGAGCGGTTCTACCGCTACGGCCTGCTCGCCAACCCGCACCTGCGGATCTACAAGCCCTGGCTGGACGCGGACTTCGTCACGGAGCTCGGCGGCCGCAAGGAGATGTCGGAGTGGCTGCTCGCGCACGGGCTGCCGTACCGGGACTCGACGGAGAAGGCGTACTCCACGGACGCCAACATCTGGGGCGCCACGCACGAGGCCAAGACCCTGGAGCACCTCGACACGGGCGTCGAGACGGTCGACCCGATCATGGGCGTGCGGTTCTGGGATCCGTCGGTGGAGATCGCCACCGAGGACGTGACGGTCGGCTTCGACCAGGGCCGTCCGGTCACGATCAACGGCAAGGAGTTCGCCTCCCCCGTCGACCTCGTCATGGAGGCCAACGCGATCGGCGGCCGCCACGGTCTCGGCATGTCCGACCAGATCGAGAACCGGATCATCGAGGCCAAGAGCCGTGGCATCTACGAGGCCCCGGGCATGGCGCTGCTGCACATCGCCTACGAGCGCCTGGTCAACGCGATCCACAACGAGGACACCCTGGCCGCGTACCACAGCGAGGGCCGTCGGCTCGGCCGGCTGATGTACGAGGGCCGCTGGCTGGACCCGCAGGCGCTGATGATCCGCGAGTCCCTCCAGCGCTGGGTCGGCGCGGCGGTCACCGGCGAGGTGACGCTGCGACTGCGGCGCGGCGAGGACTACTCGATCCTCGACACCACGGGCCCGGCGTTCAGCTACCACCCGGACAAGCTCTCCATGGAGCGGACCGAGGACTCGGCGTTCGGCCCGGTGGACCGGATCGGCCAGCTCACCATGCGGAACCTGGACATCGCCGACTCCCGTGCCCGGCTGGAGCAGTACGCCGGCCTGGGCCTGGTCGGCGGCGGCCACGCGGCGCCGATCGGCGCCGCGCAGGCCGCCTCGACCGGTCTGATCGGCGCCATGGACCAGGGCGGCGCCCAGGCGATCGCCTCCCGCGGCGAGGCCACGGACGAGGAGACGATGCTGGACCGCGCCGCGATGGAGTCCGGCACGGACTGACACCGGTCACCGGCTCACCGGCCGTACGCATCCGGGCAGCGGGGGCCCGGGGGGTGCCATACGGCCGGGGCCCCCGGCGGACGGGGGCCGGGGCCCGCCCGCCGCTTGCCAGGTTGGGCAGGGCCGACGCCGGT
>NZ_JBHXTM010000035.1:0-46336 GCF_042677325.1 Streptomyces sp. NPDC127117 | reverse complement strand
GTCTGGGGCCCCGGGTGACTGCCCTTCGGGGGCGCCCCGCTTCCGTACGGCGACCGGGCACGCGCCTGCGATGCCATGTTCCGGCAGGCCGAACGCGGTTTCCGCGTCACCGATGGTTCACCCACCGCTGGTGAGGTGATCCTCGTCGGTGCTCCCCGCCGGCCGGATCAAGGAGATTCCATGCCCAGTAAGCGCCTTTCCCGCAGTCACCTGATAGCCACCGGTGCGGTCCTCGTCGCCACCGCCACCGCCGCTGTCGCCCTCACGGCGACGGCCGGTGCGTCCGACACGAAGGAGCACGCCAAGGACGCCATCAAGGGCGGCAAGGCGAAGAACGTCATCCTGCTCATCGGTGACGGCATGGGCGACTCGGAGATCACCCTCGCCCGCGACTACACGGTGGGCGCGGCCGGCCGCCTCAACATGGACAAGTTCCCGCTGACGGGCGCGTACACGACGTACGCCGTGCACGCCGACGGCACGCCGGACTACGTCACCGACTCCGCGGCCAGCGGCACCGGCTGGGCGACCGGTGTGAAGACCGTCAACGGCCGGATCTCCAAGACACCGGGCAAGGACAAGGCCGTGCCGACCATTCTGGAGCTGGCGCAGAAGGGCGGGTACGCGACCGGCTCGGTGACCACCGCCGAGCTGACCGACGCCACCCCGGCCGTCCTCGCCTCGCACGCCACCGACCGCTCCTGCCAGGGCCCCGCCGACATGGCCAAGTGCCCCACGGACACCATCGCCAAGGGCGGCCCCGGCTCCATCGCCGAGCAGAGCGTGAACCACAAGGTCGACGTCCTCCTCGGCGGCGGCAAGCAGCGCTTCGACCAGAAGATCACCGAGGGCCGCTACAAGGGCCTGACCGTCACCGAGCAGGCCCGGAAGCTGGGCTACCGGGTCGTCACCGACAACGCCTCGCTGAAGGCGGTCAAGAGCGGCAAGCCGGTGCTCGGGCTCTTCGCGCCCGGCAACGTCGCCACCGAGTGGACCGGCAAGCCCGCCGCGGTCGGCGGCACCGCCCCGCAGCGCTGCGTCACCTCCAACCCGAGCCGCCCCGCCGGCACCCCGAACCTCGCCGACCAGACCACCAAGGCCATCCAGCTCCTGGAAGCGAAGCAGAAGCGCAGCCACAGCAAGAAGGGCTTCTTCCTCCAGGTCGAGGGCGCGTCGATCGACAAGCAGGACCACGCCGCCGACCCGTGCGGCCAGATCGGCGAGACCGCCGCGTTCGACCGCGCGGTGAAGACGGCGCGCGCCTACGCTGCCAAGCACCCCGACACCCTCGTCGTCACCACCGCCGACCACGGCCACAGCAGCCAGATCGTGCCCCTGGAGGCCCAGCCGCCCGGCCTGAGCTCCACGCTGGTCACCGACGAGGGCCAGCAGATCAAGGTCAACTACTCGACCAACACGCCCGGCCAGTCGCAGGAGCACACCGGCACCGAGGTCCGGATCGCGGCGCAGGGCCCGCAGGCCTACCGCGTCCTGGGCGTCACCGACCAGACCGACCTGTTCACCACGCTCCGCGAGGCGCTCCGGGTCCGCTGACCCCTCGGGGTACCGCCCCGGTCCCGTCGGCACACGCGACATGCCGACGGGGCCGGGGATTCGTCATGTCCGGCCCGACCGGACGAGGCTGATGCGGTCGGGCAGGCAACGGCGTACGGGGCGGGGCCGCCGCGCAGGCCGACGTGGGAGAAGAACAGTTCCTGCCCGTCGATGCCGACGACGCGAGGGACGCCGACGAAGCCGACATCGCCGCCGGGGCGGGCGGAGCGCAGGGCCTGCCGGGCGGCCACCCGGGAAGCGGACGAACCGGCCGCCGCCGCGCACTTCGGCCGGGAGGCACCTTTGGTACGCCCACGCGAAGCGGGTTCCGTTCGGGGCGTCACACGCTCCGGGGGTCCGCGACTTCCGGCTGCCGCACGCCGGGGCAGTCACCGTGCCCGGCCGTGCCGAGGAACCGTTCCGCCCAGCTGCCGAGCTCTTCCAGGGCCGGCCTCAGCGCTTCGCCCGCCGGGGTCAGCCGGTAGGTGACGCGCAGCGGCGGGCCGGCGTCCACCTCCCGGCTCACGAGACCGGCCTCACCGAGTTCGGCGAGGCGGTCGGAGAGCATGCGCTCGCTGATTCCGCTGACGGCGCGGCGCAGTTCGGCGAAACGACCCGGACCGCTCATCAGGCTGGCGAGGATGACGCCGTTCCAGCGCTTGCCCAGAAGGACGAAGACGCCTTCCACCGCCCCGCCCGCTCCCGCGCACTGCCTCGCGTCCTGCTGCCCGTTTGCCATGCGCCCATGGTATCGCCACCCGTCAGAGGACTTCCGAAAAGTAAGCTACTGTTGATTCACAAGCAGCTTACGAAGCTGATGCCGGTGCTTTCCCGTGCCGGTTTCACCGAATCCGCGCACCGCGCGGCCACCTTGAGGAGCGCCCGCCATGGCCGTTCTGCTGCACATCGACTCGTCCCTGTTCCCGCTGAAGGACTCCGGCTCCCGCCAGGTCACCGATGCTTTCCGCAAGGCCTGGGAGGAGGCTCACCCACAGGGCAGCGTCATCTACCGCGATCTGGCCGCCGCTCCCGTGCCGCACCTGGACGCCGCCACCGTCACCGCCGAGTCCGTCCCGGCCCGGCGCGAGGAGCTCATAGCCGAATTCGAGAAGGCCGATGTCATCCTCATCGGCGCACCCATGTACAACTTCACGATCCCCTCGACCCTGAAGGCCTGGCTCGACCAGATCATCCTGGCGGGGCGGACCTTCGGCGAGGGCGTGGCCCCGTCCGGCAGGCGCGTCGTGATCGCGTCCTCGCGCGGCGGCTCGTACCGCCCCGGCACGCCACGGGCGGGCTTCGAGTTCGACACCAACTACCTGGAGAAGGTGCTGGGCGGCGGGCTCGGCCTTCAGGTCGAGGTGATATCGCGCGAGTTGACGAAGGCCCCCGTCAACCCCGCCATGGCCGAACTGGTGCCGCAGGCCGAGGAGTCGGCGCGGCAGTCACTGGCGCGAGCCGCCGAGTCCGCACGGGAGCACGCCGCGCTCCTGGCCTGACCCACGGCCGCCTCGGCCACCGGACGGCCGGGAACCCCGCCACCCCGCGGCCGAGGCGCCGCACATGATCACAGCAGGCCGAACGACCTCAGGACCCGGCGCTGCTGCGCGGTCGGCATCGCCGGCCAGTAGAGGTAACAGACCCCGCCCGTACCGCTCCTGACCTTGCCGTTCGCGTCGTAGCGCTTGGTGCGGAGCCAGATGTTCTCCCACTCCCGGCGCCGGTAGATCCGGCGCACCGCCTCGTTGTCCGGCGAGGCGGGGTCGTTCGCGATCACGTCGCCGTCCGCGGTGAAGCCGATCACGGTCATCAGGTGACCGGAGGTCCCGTACCCGGCGCCGGTCAGCTCCTCCTTGAGGAAGGACTGCGACGTTATGACCGGGATGCCCGCGCGGACCAGCGTCTCCAGGTCCCCGAGCGAGCCCAGCCGGGTCACCGCCGAGCTCATCTCGTCGTACGTCGCGGCGTAGGCGGCGTTGAACGGCCAGTTGCCGCAGCCCTCGTACTGGTAGTCGTAGGTGAACCGGGCGGCATGGCAGACCTGCGGGTCCGCCAGGCCGGGCTTGACCCAGGCGAGGTCCTCGGCGGTCGGCCGGCGTCCCCAGTACTCGATGATCATCTGCGAGGAGGTGGGGCTGCACCAGGCCTCGCCGCCGTTGTCGTACTCGGGGTACTGGCCCGCGTGGACGTTCTGCGAGTAGCGCGGCACCCGCAGCTCGCGGACGAGGCCGGGGGTGGTGGCCGGCACGGTGAAGCGGTCCGGGATGTCGGAGGCCATCGCGCCGATCCGTCGGACGGTGGGGGTCTGACGGCTGCCCGGGATGCGGTACAGGGTGAGCCGCAGCCGGTAGGAGACCAGCCGCAGTCCGCTCGCCGCGTCGTCCACCGAGAAGGTGTCGGTCCAGATCGAGCTCTTGCCGTCGCTCTGGTCGTCGACGGAGGTACGGCGGATGTCGCCGTCGCCCGCGGCCCAGCGGCCCATCACGTACCAGGGCGTCGGGGCGCCGTCCGAGTAGCTGCCCTGGAGCTCGATCTGGATCCAGGTGCCCGCAGGGGTCTCCGCGTTCCAGGAGGCGATCACCTCCGTCGCCGGGACCGAGGACCGGTGGACCGGTGAGGTCCAGGTCGCGTACTCCCAGGTGCCGGTCGCACCCGTGTGCGGGTCGGTGTAGTCGGTGCGTCCCGCGGCGTGGCCGATCACCAGCCCGGGGCGGCGGCCCGCGACGACCCGTGTCCCGGCGGCGGAGCCGGAGCGCCAGTCGGTGTAGGTGTGCCAGAAGCGGTTGTCCACGGCAGGGGCCTTCGCCCAGGGGGCGTGGGGCGGGGCGGCGGCGGTCGCGGAGCCGGCGGACGACACCGCTCCGGCGGCGGCCGCTGCCGCGATCGCGGCGGTCAGCACGGTCCTGCGTGAGGTCGGTCTGTTCATGGGCGAGACCCCCGGTCGTAAGCGGAATGGGGCTGCGATGTGCACGACAGTGCGCCAACTATCGCGGGTCGTGGCGGGATCCGGCCAGCGATTCGGCTCGCGTCGATAAACCAATATTGGTCTGGTCCACTGGCGTGACCTGCGGCTGTCCCGGACGCGGGCGGCGGTCGCCGGGGACCGGCTCGTAGGCTGGTGACCATGAACGACCTCTCGCTCCTCGCCCGGCGGCTGCGTACCCTGGCGCCGTCCTGCGGACCGGTCCGGCTGATCGCCGTCGACGGCCACGCGGGCTCGGGGAAGAGCACCTTCGCCGCCCGCCTGGCCGCCGCTCTCGGGGACGCCCCCGTCCTGCACCTGGACGACGTGGCCACGCACGACTCCTTCTTCACCTGGGTGGACCGGCTGCGGGAGCAGGTGCTCGCACCGCTGGAGCGCGGCGAGTGCGCGCGGTACGCGCCGTACGACTGGACCGCGCGGAGCTTCGGGGCCCCGCGCGCCCTGGAGCCCGCGCCGGTGGTCCTGGTCGAGGGGGTCGGGGCCGGCCGCCGGGCGCTGCGGCCGCACCTGGCCCGGCTGCTGTGGATGGACCTGCCCGCCGCACAGTCCTGGGAGCGTGGCCGCCGCAGGGACGGGCCCGCGCTCTCGGAGTTCTGGGACGGGTGGACGGCGGCCGAGGCGGAGCACTTCTCGGCCGACCCTTCCCGCCCCCACGCGGGCACTCTGGTGCGGCAGTTGCCGGTGGGGTACGAGTTGCTGGAGGGGCCCGGAACAGCAGCAGGAACGAACCATTCCGTCACGGACCGTGAGCGCGTGGCGCCGTCGTACTGAATGGTGAGAAATCGCCCCGCAAGTACCTCAACTCCGCTTGACCCGGGGGCGGTACAGGTCTTACGTTCTCAATGTGCGGCTTTTCGGAGCCCCCACAGACACGAAGCCCCCGGTTGTTCCCCCGTGATCGGGGGCTTCGTTCTGCCCTCGCGCCCCCTCCCCCACACCCGTCCGACGGATTCCGCTCACCCTGGGTCACGGTCTCCCTTCGGCCTGCGGCGCTCTTAGTCGCACACTCCCTGCGCAGGTACGATGCCTCTCGGTGCGGTCAATTCCCGTCCGTGGCAAAGTGATTCGGTGCGCCCGGGTGGGCAGAATCGTGCGGCGGGACATCCCGGGGGCACGGTTTGTGGGGGACCAGATGGACATCGGCACGCAGGGCGCACAGGCCCCGGCCGACCTCGCCTGGGTGCGCGGCGTGGACGCCTACACCATGGGCGCCTACCCACAGGCCGAGGAGGAGTTCAGGGCCGCGGTCCGGCTCGATCCCGGCATGGCGGACGGCTGGCTCGGCCTCCATGCGCTGAGGGTCGACACGACGACGGCGCTGCTGCGCATGTACCGCCATCGCGAGCGCTTCGGCGAGCAGCGCGCCCGGCACCGGCGCACGCTCAACTCCTGGTACTGGCTGGGCTGGTGGGTGCAGCCGGTGCTGGAGAGCGCACGGGACCTGCTGCTGGCGCACGCCTCGCACTGGCTGGACGGCCGCCACGTTCCCGAACTGGACCGGGCGCTCGCGGGCCTGCCGCCGGTGGACGCCGACCCGCAGGTGCGTTTTCTGCACGCCTGCCGCTCGTACCTGGTCAAGGACTGGGAGCAGCTCGTACGCAACACCGAGCAGTTGGTGGACGATCCGCTGCTGGGCATCGAGGCGGGGCTGTTCGGCGGCATGGCCCGGGTGCGTCTGGAGATGTACGGGCAGGCCGAGCCGCTGCTCTCCACCGCGCTGATGCGCTGCCGCAGCGAGCAGCCGCAGCGCAAGGAACTGCGCTACTGGCTGGCCCGTGCGCACGAGGGGACCGGTCGCAGCGCCGCCGCCCTGCCGCTGTACCGGGCGGTGCACCGGATCGATCCCGCGTTCATGGACACCTCGGCACGGCTCGCCGCCATCGCGGACTACGACGGCCTGGAGGGCTCCGACGAGGCGGCCGGCCTGGCCGCCGTGTCGCTGGCCGGGCTCGGCACCGACGGCACCGTTTCGGAGGCGCAGCCGGACGCGGATCCGCTGCTCGGCGCCGATCCGGTGGACGGGCGGGAGCTGCGGTCCGGCGGTGAAGTGCCCGGCTTCGTGGATGTCGGGATGCCGCCGCCGACCGGCGGGACGCGGCGCAGGGCGGCGGTGCCAGGTCAGCCGGCGTCCCCGTTCCCGGCGGGGCCCAGCGATCCGGTGCTGCTGGCCGAGGCGCTGGCCGAGCTGGAGCGGATGGTGGGGCTGGAGCCGGTGAAGCGCCAGGTCAAAGCCTTGTCCGCGCAGCTGAACATGGCACGGCTGCGGGCCGGACAGGGGCTGCCGGTGCAGCCGCCGAAGCGCCATTTCGTCTTCTCGGGCCCGTCCGGCACCGGCAAGACCACGGTGGCCCGCATCCTGGGCCGGGTCTTCTACGCACTGGGGCTGCTCGGCGGCGACCATCTGGTCGAGGCCCAACGGGCCGATCTGGTGGGTGAGTTCCTCGGCCAGACCGCGGTCAAGGCCAATGAGCTGATCGACTCGGCGCTCGGCGGGGTGCTCTTCGTCGACGAGGCGTACAGCCTCGCCAACAGCGGTTACAGCAAGGGCGACGCGTACGGCGACGAGGCACTGCAGGTTCTCCTCAAGCGCGCGGAGGACAACCGGGACCATCTCGTCGTCATCCTCGCGGGCTACCCGGAGGGCATGGACCGGCTGCTGGCCACCAATCCGGGGCTCTCCTCGCGTTTCACCACCCGGGTGGACTTCCCGAGCTACCGGCCGCTGGAGCTCACCTCGATCGGTGAGGTGCTGGCGGCGGAGAACGGCGACGCGTGGGACGAGGAGTCCCTGGACGAGCTGCGTTCCATCAGCGGCCATGTCGTCGAGCAGGGCTGGATCGACGAGCTGGGCAACGGCCGGTTCCTGCGCACCCTGTACGAGAAGAGCTGCGCCTACCGCGATCTGCGGCTCTCCGGCTACGCGGCCGTGCCGAGCCGGGACGATCTCGCCACGCTGCGGTTGCCGGACCTGATGCAGGCGTACGGCGAGGTGCTGTCCGGCCGGGGGCCGGTGGACCGGGGGCAGCAGGAGCCGCCGGCCCTGTGAGCCCCGGTGGCCGGAGGGACCGGGCGACGGCCCCTCCGGCCGACCTGGACGGCGCGGTCAGCGGACCGCTGCGGTGAGTTCGCCGTAGCCGGTCGTGGTGCCCGCGGGTTCCGTCGCACGGCGCGGTACCGCGATCCGGTGGGCCGGGTCGCGCACCTCGCCGACGAGCATCTCCAGGACGTCCTCCATGGCGACCAGGCCGAGGATCCGGCCGGACGCGTCGGCGACCTGTGCCAGGTGCGTGGCCGCCCTGCGCATCACGGTCAGGGCGTCGTCCAGGGGCAGCTCGGCCCGTACGGTCGCCATCGGACGCCAGACGTGCTGGGGGACGGCCCGCTCGCCGTCCTCCAGGTCCAGCACGTCCTTGACGTGCAGATATCCCATGAACGGACCGCCGCCCTCCGCGCACACGGGGAAGCGCGAGTAGCCGGTGCGTACGGTCAGCTCCTCGATCCGGTGCGGGGTGACGGACGGGTCCACGGTCACCAGGGAGGCCCGGCGGAGCAGCACATCGGTGACGGGCCTGCTGCCCAGCTCCAGTGCGTCCTCCAGGCGCTCCTGCGCCTCCGGCTCCAGCAGTCCGGCCTGGCCGGAGTCCTCGACGAGCCGGTTGAGCTGCTCGCTGGTGAAGACGGCCTCGACCTCGTCCTTCGGTTCGACGCCGAAGATCCGGAGCACCAGCCGGGCGCAGGCGCCCAGCGCGGCGGTGACCGGGCGGCAGACGCGGGCGAAGCCGACGAGGCCGGGGCTGAGCCAGAGCGCGGTCTTCTCCGGCGCCGCCATCGCGAGGTTCTTCGGGACCATCTCGCCGATGACGAGGTGGAGGAAGACCACGAAGACGAGCGCCAGGACGTAGCCGAGCGGGTGAATGAGGCCCTCGGGCAGGTGAACCGCCTGGAAGACCGGCTCCAGCAGATGGGCGACGGTCGGTTCGGCGACGGCGCCGAGGGTCAGTGAGCAGACGGTGATGCCGAACTGGGCGGCCGCCATCATCTGCGGCAGGTTCTCCAGCCCGTACAGCACCTGGCGGGCCCGGCCCGAACCGGCCGCCGCGAGAGGCTCGACCTGGCTGCGCCGTACGGAGACGAGGGCGAACTCGGCGCCGACGAAGAAGCCGTTCGCCAGCACGAGGAGTGCGGCGAAGAGCAGTTGGACCAGGCTCATCGCACGGCCTCCAGGACGTCCTGGGCCACCGGGGCCTCGGCCGTACGGACGAAGCGGACCTTCTCGGCCCGGTAGTGGCCGACCTGGCGGACGGAGATCCGCCAGCCGGGCAGCTCGGCGCGGTCGCCGGGGGCGGGGATGCGTCCCAGCAGATCGGCGACGAGCCCGGCCACGGTCTCGTACGGTCCGTCCGGGACGTCCAGTCCTATCCGGCGCAGGGTGAGGACCCGGCAACTGCCCTCGGCGTCCCAGGCCGGGCGGCCGTCCTCCGGGGCGGCTGGGGCCAGCTCGGGCCGGTCGGCGCCCTCGGCGTCGTGCTCGTCCCTGACCTCACCGACGAGTTCCTCGATGATGTCCTCCAGGGTGACGACTCCGGCGGTGCCGCCGTACTCGTCGACCACTACGGCGATCGGCTGCTCGTTGCGCAGCCGCTGGAGCAGCTGTTCGACGGGCAGGGTCTCCGGGACCAGCAGCGGCGGTACGGCGATCCGTCCGGCCGGGGTGCGCAGCCGTTCCTGGGCGGGCACGGCGAGCGCGTCCTTGAGATGGATCATGCCGACGACCTCGTCGATCCGCTCCCGGTAGACGGGGAAGCGGGAGAGGCCGGTGGCACGGGTGAGGTTGAGGACGTCCTGTGCGGTCGCCGAGGACTGCAGGGCGCTGACCTTCACCCGTGGGGTCATGACGTGCTGGGCGGTGAGCCCGGCGAGCGACAGGGTCCGTACGAAGAGGTCCGCGGTGTCCTGTTCGAGGGTGCCGGCCTCGGCCGAGTGCCGGGCCAGGGAGACCAGCTCCCCGGGGGTCCGGGCGGAGGCCAGCTCGTCGGTGGGCTCGACTCCCAGCAGCCGCACCAGCCGGTTGGCCACGGTGTTCAGCAGACTGATCACCGGCCGGAACACGGCGGAGAAACGGTGCTGGGGGCCGGCGACGAACCGGGCGACCTGGAGCGGCCGGGAGACCGCCCAGTTCTTCGGTACGAGTTCGCCGATCACCATCTGGACGGCGGAGGCGACCATCATCCCGATCACCACGCTGATGCCGGGGACAGCCCCGTCGGGCAGCCCGGTCGCGGTGAGCGGGCCGTCCAGGAGCTGGGCGAGCGCCGGTTCGGCGAGCATGCCGACGACCAGTGAGGTGATGGTGATACCCAATTGGGTGCCGGAGAGCTGGAAGGAGAGTTCGCGCAGGGCTTCGACGACGGTACGGGCCCGCCGGTCGCCCTCGGCGGCGGCGCGCTCGGCGTCCGGCCGCTCCACCGTGACGAGCCCGAACTCGGCTGCCACGAAGAATCCGTTGGCGAGGATGAGAAGGAATGCCGCACTGAGAAGCAGCAGGGGGGTGGTCATGCCGCCGCCTCCGGGGAAGGGGCGGCGCAGGTACTACCGGACGATCCGTCCATTGCTGGAAGGAGTCACTCCTTGGGTCGCAGGAAAGCCCCGCCGGTCTCATGGACCTCTGGGTGCGGGGCGGGGTGCACAGGGGCACCGCCGCCCTCCAGAGTAATCAAGAAGAGGCCGTACGGGGCAGGGGGCTCAGCCGATGTCCGTTCCGGTGCCGCGGCTCTCGGCGAGGGCGCGCAGCGTCCGGGCATCGCGGATGGCCTGCTGCTTGGCGATTCCCGGCTGGATGCCGAGGGCGGGCATGCTGGTCCCGTCGCTGAGGTCGAGGAATACCCAGGGGTCGCCGACACGCAGGTTGACCCGGAGGATCTCCGCCCAGGACAGCCGGCGCGTCCGGGTGAGATTGACCACGGTCACCCCGTCCTCGTTCGCGACGACCTTCGGTCGGCTGAGCAGCGCGAGCACCCCGAAGAACAGCAGCGCCGTGAAGACGAAGCTGGCCCGCTCCCCCGGGCTCAGCTGCTCCAGGGTCAGCGCGACGGCGGTGATGACGAGGAACATCACCGCCCCCACGGTCAGCAGGACCACCCGGGTTCGGGTCGGCCGGAAGGTGACCGGGAGAGTGGGGAGTTCGGGCCGGGGTGCGGGGGCGGACATGGTGTTCTTCTGCTTCCGGGCGGTCGGCCGGCCGTCAGAGGCGGCAGGCGTGGATGGCGGTGGTGAGGATGGCGCGGGCGCCGAGGTCGTACAGATCGTCCATGATCCGCTGGGCCTCCCGGGCGGCGACCATGGAGCGGACGGCGACCCAGCCCTCGTGGTGCAGCGGCGAGATGGTCGGCGACTCCAGGCCCGGGGTGAGGGCGACCGCGCGCTCCAGGTGCTCGACGCGGCAGTCGTAGTCCATCATCACGTAGGAGCGGGCGACCAGGACGCCCTGGAGGCGGCGGAGGAACTGCTGCACCTTGGGGTCGTCGTCGGGTGCGCCGGTGCGGCGGATGACGACGGCCTCGGACTTCATGATCGGTTCGCCGATGACTTCGAGTCCGGCGTTGCGCAGGCTGGTGCCGGTCTCCACGACATCGGCGATGATCTGCGCGACGCCGAGTTCGATGGCGGTCTCGACGGCGCCGTCGAGGTGGACGACGGAGGCGTTGACGCCGACGTCGGCGAGGTGCTTGGCGACGATGCCCTCGTAGGAGGTGGCGATCGTCTTGCCGTCGAAGTCCTGCGGGCCCTGGGCGGTGCCGGGCTTGGTGGCGTAGCGGAAGGTGGAGCGGGCGAAGCCGAGCTGGAGGATCTCCTCGGAGTCCGCGCCGGAGTCCAGCAGCAGGTCGCGGCCGGTGATGCCGATGTCGAGCCGGCCGGAGCTGACGTAGATCGCGATGTCGCGCGGCCGCAGGTAGAAGAACTCGACCTCGTTCTCGGGGTCGACGAGGACGAGTTCCTTGGACTCCTTGCGCTGCTGGTAGCCGGCCTCATGGAGCATCGCCATCGCAGGCCCGGAGAGTGAACCCTTGTTGGGGACGGCGATGCGCAGCATGAGGTCAGGTTCCTTTGCGAGGAGGGAGTCTGTGCGGATGTGCGGATGTACGTGGTGCTGGGGTGGTGCTCAGAGGTGGGCGTAGACGTCGTCGAGCGAGATCCCGCGGGCGACCATCATCACCTGGACGTGGTACAGCAGCTGGGAGATCTCCTCGGCGGCGGCGTCCTTGCTCTCGTGCTCGGCGGCCATCCAGACTTCGGCGGCCTCCTCGACGACCTTCTTGCCGATGGCATGGACACCCTTGTCCACGAGCTCGGCGGTACGGGAGGTGGAGGGGTCGCCGTTGGCGGCCTTGAGCTGCAGCTCGGCGAAGAGCTCTTCGAAGGTTTTGTTCGCCATGATGGTCTTAGAGTACGGGGTCGGTGCCCTGTGCTCAGCGCCAGGGCTCGCTGACCGTGCGCAGTGTGGCGGCGGTGGCGACGGCCGCTGTGACCGCTTCGTGCCCCTTGTCCTCGTTGGACCCTTCGAGGCCGGCCCGGTCGAGCGCCTGCTCCTCCGTGTCGCACGTGAGTACGCCGAAGCCGACCGGGACTCCGGTGTCGACGGCGACCTGGGTGAGGCCGTTGGTGACGCCGTGGGACACGTACTCGAAGTGGGGGGTGCCGCCGCGGATGATCACGCCGAGGGCGACGACCGCGTCGTAGCCGCGGCCCGCGAGGACCTTGGCGACGACCGGGAGTTCGAAGCTGCCGGGCACCCGGAGCAGGGTCGGCTCGTCGATGCCGAGTTCGTGCAGGGCGCGCAGGGCGCCGTCGACGAGGCCGTCCATGATCTTCTCGTGCCACTGCGCGGCGACGACCGCCACGCGCAGGTCACCGCAGTTGCGTACGGACAGTTCGGGTGCGCCCTTGCCGCTCATGTCTCTCCTGTCGCTCGTTTCCGGGATTCGTCACTGGTGGCCGCAGGTCGACGCCTTGGCGGTGTCGAGCCAGGGCAGGTCGTGCCCCATGCGGTCGCGCTTGGTGCGCAGGTAACGCAGATTGTGTTCGCCGGCCTGGACGGGCATCGGCTCGCGGCCGGTGACGGCGAGCCCGTGCCGCAGGATCGCGGCCGTCTTGTCGGGGTTGTTGGTCATCAGCCGGAGGCTGTGCACGCCGAGGTCCTTGAGGATCTGGGCGCCGGCCGCGTAGTCCCGGGCGTCGGCGGGCAGGCCGAGCTCCAGGTTGGCGTCGAGGGTGTCGATGCCGCGCTCCTGGAGTTCGTAGGCGCGCAGTTTGGACAGCAGGCCGATGCCCCGGCCCTCGTGGCCGCGCAGATAGACGACGACGCCGCGGCCCTCCTCGGTGATCCGGCGCATGGACGCGTGCAGCTGGGGCCCGCAGTCGCAGCGCTGGGACTGGAAGATGTCGCCGGTCAGGCACTCGGAGTGGATCCGGACCAGGACGTCGTCGCCGTCCCCGAGGTCGCCGTGGACGAGGGCGACGTGCTCGACGCCGTCGGTGGTGGAGCGGTAGCCGTACGCGGTGAACGCGCCGAAGGCCGTCGGCAGCCGCACCTCGGCCTCGCGGCGGACGGTCGGCTCGGAGCTGCGGCGGTAGGCGATCAGGTCCTCGATGGAGATGATCGTGAGGCCGTGCTTGCGGGCGAACGGGACGAGCTGGGGCAGCCGCAGCATCACGCCGTCCTCGCCGGCGATCTCCACGATGGCCCCGGCGGGCCGCAGTCCGGCGAGCCGGGCGAGGTCGACGGCGGCCTCGGTGTGGCCGTTGCGGACCAGTACGCCGCCGGAGCGGGCGCGGAGCGGGAAGATGTGGCCGGGACGTACGAAGTCGCCGGGGGCGGCCTCGCCGCCGGCCAGCAGCCGGAGCGTGGTGGCCCGGTCGGCGGCGGAGATGCCGGTGGTGACGCCGTGGGCGGCGGACGCGTCGACGGAGACGGTGAACGCGGTGCGCATCGACTCGGTGTTGTGGTCGACCATCTGCGGGAGTTCGAGCCGTTCCAGCTCGTCGTTCTCCATGGGTGCGCAGATCAGGCCGCGGCACTCGCTCATCATGAACGCGACGATCTCGGGGGTGGCCTTCTCGGCGGCGATGACGAGGTCGCCCTCGTTCTCCCGGTCCTCGTCGTCTACGACCACGACGGGCCGTCCGGCGGCGATGTCCCCGATCGCCTGCTCGACGGGGTCGAGGCGGAGGTCCTCCGCGGCGTCCTCGTGTTCCCGGTGCAGCCAGGTGGGCTGGGCAGTCATGCCGTGGCTCCTTCCAGAGCGGGTGTCCGCGAACGCAGCCACCAGTCGCGCATGCCCCACAGGACCAGGGCGCCGTACACGACGTAGATGAGACCGGAGAAGGCCAGCCCGCTGTGGAAGTTCAGCGGTACGCCGACCAGGTCGACCAGCAGCCAGGCGAACCAGAACTCGACCATGCCGCGGGCCTGGGCGAGCATCGCCACGAGCGTGCCGGCGAATATGTACGCGTCCGCCCAGGGGCTCCAGGAGAGCGAGGGGAACGCGGTGAACAGGCCGCCGACGGCGAGGGTGCCGACGGCGGCGCCGCCGAGCAGGTAGCCGCGCTCGCGCCAGGTGGCGAACCGTACGGCGATGGAGCCGTCCTGGGCCTGCTGCCGGCCCCGGGTCCACTGCTGCCAGCCCCAGACGGCCACGGCGATCACGACGAGCTGCTTGCCCACGCTGCCCGCCTGGTGCACGGAGGCGTTGGCGGCGACCAGCACGACGCCGGACAGCAGCTGGGCGGGCCAGGTCCAGATCGAGCGGAGCCAGCCCAGGGTGAGGGCGATCAGACCGACGGTGTTGCCGATCATGTCGGACCAGATGATGTGCTGCCCGAAGACGGTGAACGCCTCCGAGTTCAGCCAGTGCAGGGCGGTCACCGGACCGGCTCCTCGGGTTCCTGCGCGGTGTTGCCGAGCAGCCGCTCGACGTACTTCGCGATGATGTCCACCTCCAGGTTGACCGGGTCGCCGGGCTCCTTGATGCCGAGCGTGGTCAGGGCGAGAGTGGTGGGGATGAGGCTGATGGTGAAGTGGTCGGGTGCGGCGTCCACCACGGTGAGGCTGACGCCGTCGACGGTGATCGAACCCTTCTCGACCACGTAACGGCTCAGGTGCGCGGGGAGGGAGACCTTCACGATCTCCCAGTTCTCGGAGATCCTGCGCTCGACGATGCGCCCGGTGCCGTCGACGTGGCCCTGGACGATGTGTCCGCCGAGCCGGCCTCCGACCGCCATGGGGCGTTCCAGGTTGACCCGGGAGCCGGTGTCCAGGGCGCCGAGGCTGGACCGGTCGAGGGTCTCGGCCATGACGTCGGCGGTGAATTCGCCGTCGCCGAGGTCGACGACGGTGAGGCAGACGCCGTTGACGGCGATGGAGTCGCCGTGCTTGGCGCCTTCGGTGACCACGGGACCGCGCAGGCGGAAGCGGGAGGCGTCGGCGAGCTTCTCGACGGCGGTGACTTCACCCAGTTCTTCGACAATTCCGGTGAACACTCAGTTTCCCTTCCGGGCAGGGCCGGGGACGGCGGTGATGCGCAGATCGGGGCCGATGCGGACGGTCTCGGTCACATCGAGGCGCAACGCCTCGGCGATGGTGGAGATTCCGGCGTCGGCGAGGGCCGCGGGGCCCGCGCCGAGGAGTACGGGGGCGAGATAGCCGACGACCTTGTCGACCGTGCCCGCGGCGACGAAGGCCCCGGCCAGGGTCGGGCCGCCTTCGAGGAGTACGGAGCGGATGCCGCGCCCGTGCAGGGCTCGGAGCAGGGCGGGGATGTCCAGGCCGGGGCCATGGGCGGCGCGCGGCAGCCGCAGAACGCCGGCCTCGGGCAGGTGGCCGGCGTCGGCGTCCTCGGCGACGGCGATCAGGGTGGGCGCGGTGCCGTCCAGGACCCGGGCGCCGGGGCGTACGGCGGCGGCGCCGGTGTCGACGACCACCCGCAGCGGCTGCACGGCGTCCTCGATGCCGCGTACACCGAGCTGCGGGTCGTCGGTGCGGGCGGTGCCGGAGCCGACCACCACGGCGTCGGCCTCGGCGCGCAGCCGGTGGACGTCGGCGCGGGACTCGGCGGAGGTGATCCAGCGGCTGGTGGCGTCGGCGGCCGCGATCCGGCCGTCGAGGGTCGCCGCGTACTTCCACAGGACGTACGGGCGGCCGAGGCGCACCGAGGTGAGCCAGGCCGCGTTGCCCGCCTCCGCCTCGTCCGCGAGGAGCCCCTGCTCGGCCTTGATCCCGGCCGCGCGCAGGGTATCCGCACCGCCGGTGGCCTGCGGGTTCGGGTCGCCGACGGCGTAGACGACGCGGGCGAGGCCGGCCTCGATGAGCGCCTGGGCACAGGGGCCGGTGCGGCCTGTGTGGTTGCAGGGTTCGAGGGTGACGTAGGCGGTGCCGCCCCGGGCCCTGCCGCCCGCGTCGCGCAGGGCGTGGATCTCGGCGTGCGGTCCGCCGGCCCGCTGGTGGAAGCCTTCTCCGGCCCGGCGGCCCGCGGCGTCGAGGATGACGCAGCCGACGACGGGGTTGGGGCTGGTGGAGCCGAGGCCGCGGGCGGCGAGCGTGATCGCACGACGCATGGCGGTGATGTCGGCTGCGGTGTCCACCGGGTCCTCCTGCCTCTTCGGGCACGGACTCCGGGGCCTGTCGATGACGACAGATGAAGCGGGAACGCCACGGGGGAACGCCGGAAAAGCCGGAAAACACGGATGGATCGGTCGCCCGAAAACCATCCGCCGACGGCGGCGTACCCGCGAAACGGCCCGCCGCGCACTGCCTCCCATCCGGACTTTAACCGTCGGTCCAGGAATCCCACCTGGTCAACCGGCCGCTGGATGCGGACGGGTCGCGGACTATAACCGCCGGTTCGGAATTACACCGACCCCGGAGTGCGCTGCTGCTGGTACACGATCAGTGTGCCACGCCCGGCGGTGGGCCATGCGGGTGAGTGTCTGTGGACTGGCTCACAGGGAGCCTCCGGCGGGCGGCCCGGTGAAGGAAGTTGACGCCTAAAGGTCCAGACCTATTGACGCACTGGTCTAGTCCTTTTAATCTCTGCGTCACCTCCGAGGAGCGGTCCCGCGGTGTGCGCACACCCGGGGCACCGACACGACCCACCCCTTTGCCAGTTGTGTTCTGCCGAACCTCCCCGGGAGGAACCGAACGTGCTGTCCCCCACTCGTGCGAGAGCCACCCTGCTCGCAGCCGGCGTAGCCGTCGCCGGTCTGCTGATGGGCTCGCTCGCCGCCACCCCGTCGGCCGCCGCCGACCAGGAGTCCTGCCGCCCCGACGGGCTCTACGAGACGCCCGGTGTCGCCGTCCCCTACTGCTCCGTCTACGACACCGAGGGCCGAGAGAAGATGGGCGCCGACCACCAGCGGCGGGTCATCGGGTACTTCACCAACTGGCGGACCGGCAAGGACGGCAAGCCCGCCTATCTCGTCCCCGACATCCCCTGGGACAAAGTCACCCATTTGAATTACGCATTCGCCCATGTCGACGGCGGCAACAAGCTCTCCGTCGGCGCCGACGGCCCGGACAACGCCTCGACCGGCATGACCTGGCCGGGGGTCGCGGGCGCCGAGATGGACCCGGACCTCCCCTACAAGGGCCATTTCAACCTGCTGAGCAAGTTCAAGAAGAAGCACCCGAACGTGAAGACCATGGTGTCGGTGGGCGGCTGGGCCGAGACCGGCGGCTACTTCGACGACAGCGGCGAGCGGGTGGACTCCGGCGGCTTCTACTCGATGGCGACCAACGCCGACGGCTCGGTCAACCAGGCGGGCATCAACACCTTCGCCGAGTCGGCCGTCGCGTTCGTCAAGAAGTACGGCTTCAACGGCGTCGACATCGACTACGAGTACCCGACGACCATGAAGGACGCCGGCAACCCACTGGACTGGACGCTTTCCAACGCGCGCCGGGCCGGTCTGGTCAAGGGCTACGCCGCGCTGATGAAGACCCTGCGCGAGAAGCTCGACCGGGCGTCCGCCGCCGACGGCACCCACTACCTGCTGAGCGTGGCCGCACCCTCGTCCGGCTATCTGCTGCGCGGGATGGAGACCTTCCAGGTCCAGAAGTACCTGGACTACGTCAACATCATGTCGTACGACCTGCACGGCGCCTGGAACGAGTACGTCGGGCCCAACGCCGCGCTCTTCGACGACGGCAAGGACGCCGAACTCGCCCAGGCGAGCGTCTACTCGACGTCGCAGTACGGCGGCACCGGCTACCTCAACACCGACTGGGCGTACCACTACTTCCGCGGTTCGATGCCGTCGGGCCGGATCAACATCGGTCTGCCGTACTACACCCGCGGCTTCAAGAACGTACAGGGCGGCACGGACGGTCTGTGGGGCCGGGCCGCCACCACCGACTGTCCGGCCGGCGCGGGTCTGACCAAGTGCGGCGACGGCGCCGTCGGGATCGACAACCTCTGGCACGACCTGGACACGAACGGCAAGGAATCACCGGCCGGTTCCAACCCGATGTGGCACGCGAAGAACCTGGAGAAGGGCATCGTCGGCGACTACGTCACCGACTACGGCTTCCCGGCCGGCACCACGCTCACCGGCACCTACGCCCGCAAGTACGACTCGACGCTGGTCGCGCCCTGGCTCTGGAACGCCGAGAAGAAGGTCTTCCTGTCCACCGAGGACGAGCAGTCGGTCGCCGCGAAGGCCGACTACGTGGTCGACAAGGGGATCGGCGGCACCATGATCTGGGAACTCGCCGGAGACTACGGCTGGGACGCCGCCAAGGGACAGTACGGGCCGGGCTCGACGCTCACCTCGGCGATGTACGACAAGTTCAAGTCGGCCACCCCGTACGGCGCGAAGCGGTCCACCATCGATCTGCCCACCGAGGCGCTCGACATCGACGTGTCCTTCGACCAGTTCCCGCTCGGTGACTCCAACTACCCGATCAGCCCCAAGCTGAAGATCACCAACAACACGAAGGCGACCCTGCCCGGCGGCACCGAGTTCCGGTTCGACTACTCGACCTCCGCGCCGGCCAACGCCAAGGACCAGTCGGGCTTCGGCACGACGATCGTGCGCAGCGATCACACCGCCGCCAACAACACGGGCGGGCTCAAGGGCGACTACAACCGGGTCTCGCTGAAGCTGCCGGGCTGGCAGAGCCTGGCTCCGGGCGCCTCGGTCCAGGTCGACTTCGTCTACTACCTGCCCACCTCCACACCGTCGAACTGGACGGTGACCTTCGGCGGCAAGTCGTACGCCCTCGCCGCCGACCTGGCGCGCGGCACGACCCTGGTCGACCCCGGCACGGGTACGTCGACGCCGTCGCCGGACCCGACGCCCGGCGGCGGCAGTTGCACCGCGCCCGCCTGGAGCGCCGGCTCCGAGTACGGCTCCGGTACGACGGTCGCCCACGGCACGCACCAGTGGAAGGCCAAGTGGTGGACGAAGGGCGAGGAGCCCGGCTCCACCGGTGACTGGGGTGTCTGGCAGGACCTCGGAGCCTGCTGACCCTCCCCCGTACCGCCCGGCGGTGACCGGATCGCCCCCGGTCACCGCCGGGCTCCCGGCTGTCCGGGTCCTGTCCCGCCGCGCCCCTGGCCGTGATCCGCCGGACACGCCCTAACCGGCCGGTGTGAACAGCTCGTCCTGGGCCGCTTCCCGGGCGGCGAGCAGCGCGCCGCGGAGCACCGCCGAGCCGCCCAGCCGTCCGGCCCTGACCTCGGTGCGCAGCGGTGACATCAGGGTCAGCCGTTCCTCGACCCGTGCCGCGAGCGCGGCTCCGCCCGCGTGGCCGACCTCGCCCGCCAGCAGCACACAGCCCGGGTCGAGGACCGAGGCGATGGCGGCGGCGCCCAGCGCCAGGCGTTCGGCGAGGGCGTCCAGGAACGCCTCGTGGTCCCCCTCCCCGGCCAGCGCGGCCCGCACGGCCGACGCCGCGCCGGGTTCCTTGTCGCCCTCGGCCGTGCCCGGGGGCACGTCGATGCCGTGGGCGGCGGCCAGCTCGATGACCGGGACGGAGCCGACCAGGGAGTGGAAGCCGCCGTCGCAGTTGAGCGCCGACGGCGTACCGGCCGTGCCCGGAACCGGCAGGAAGCCGATCTCGCCCGCTCCGCCGGAGGCTCCCCGGCGGAGCTTCCCGTCCAGCATGACGGCGGCGCCGACGCCGTGGCCGAGCCAGAAGAGCACGAAGGTGTCGCGATCGGTGGCCGCTCCGCCGCGGTGTTCGGCGACAGCGGCGAGGTTGGTCTCGTTCTCGACCAGCACGGTCGCGGGCAGCCGCTGCTGGAGCACCCGCACCAGCCGCCGGTGCCAGGCGGGCAGCCCGCTGGTGTCGCGCAGCTCGCCGGTGACCGGGTCGATCAGCCCGGGCGCGCCGATGCCGACACTGTGCAGCGGGCCGGCACCGGCCTCGCGCGCGGTGCGCTCCAGGAGCGCGGCGGCCCGTTCGGCGGCGGCCTCGGTGTCGGTGTCGCTGCCGATGGGCAGGGTGGCCTCGGCGAGCGTGGTGCCGATGAGATCGGCGACGACCACGGCGACGCTGCGGGTGCGAACGTCGAGCGCGGCGAGATGGGCGCGGTCGGCGGCGATCCCGTACAGCCGGGCGTTGGGGCCGCGGCGCTCGGCACCGGTCTCGCCGACGACCCTGATCAGACCGGCTCCCTGGAGCCGGTCGACGAGGTCGGCGACGGTGGGCCGGGAGAGGCCGGTGAGGGTCTTCAACTGGGTGGCCGTCAGCGGGCCGTCCTGCTGGAGCAGTCGCAGGGCGAGCCGGTCGTTGATGGCCCGTGCGGTGCTCGGTGATGCGGGCATGCCGGGATCCTTCCAGATCGCTGACGTACCGGACGTACAGACACACTATTTATCAGGCAGGGTTCCTGATAGTTTACGGCGCGCACCGTGGAGACGGGCACCGGGGCCGCCGGAGACGGCGGTTTCCGGGAGAATTTCCCAGGGAGGGCACGGCGGTATGACAGCGGATCGCGCAGAGGCGGGCTTCGGCATGGCGCAGGTGAGGCGGGCCAGGTTCGCCGTCGCCGCGGTCTTCACCGTGCACGGCGCGGTGACCGGCAGCTTCGCCACCCGGGTGCCCTGGATCCAGGACCACGCCGGGGTCAGCGCGGGCCAGCTCGGTCTGGCCCTCGCCTTCCCGGCGATCGGCGCCTCGCTCGCGATGCCACTGGCCGGCGCGATCAGCCATCGCTTCGGCGCCAGGACCGCGCTGCGCGGACTGCTCGCCCTGTGGACACTGGCGCTGGTCCTGCCCGCGCTGGCACCCAATCTGCTGACGCTGTGCGCCGCGCTCTTCGTGTACGGGGCCACGGCCGGCATGTCGGACGTGGCGATGAACGCCCTCGGCGTCGACGTGGAGAACCGTCTCGACAAGTCGATCATGTCCGGGCTGCACGGGATGTGGAGCGTGGGCGCCCTGATCGGTTCGGCGGCGGGCACGGTGGCCGCGCATCTGGGCGCCGACGCCAGGCTGCACCACACGCTGGCCGCCCTCGTGCTCACCGCGCTCGGCCTGATCGCCTGCCGGGGCGTACTGGATCTGCGCAGCGAACCGGACGAGGAGCCGCCGCCGCGCTTCACGCTGCCGCCGAAGTCGGCGCTGATCATCGGCGCGGTGGGCTTCTGCGCGGTGTTCGCGGAGGGCGCCAGTCTGGACTGGTCGGCGGTGTATCTGCGGGACATCATGGACACCTCCGCGGGACTCGCCGCGGCGTCCACGACGGCGTTCGCGCTGACCATGGCGGTCGCCCGGATCGCCGGTGACAAGGTGGTCGACCGCTTCGGAGCGGTACGGACCGTACGGTTCGGCGGGGTTCTCGCGACGGCCGGGGGGCTGCTCGTGGTCACCTCGCCCGACGCGGTCCTGGCGATGTGCGGCTTCGGGCTCCTCGGCCTCGGTGTGGCCGTGGTCGTACCGCTCGCCTTCGCGGCGGCCGGACGCAGCGGTCCGAACCCGAGCCAGGCGATCGCGGGCGTCGCCACCATCACGTACACCTCCGGGCTGATCGCCCCGTCCGCGATCGGCTCGCTGGCGGAGGCGACCTCGCTGGTCGTGTCGTTCAGCCTGGTGACGGTGCTGGCGTTCGGCCTGGTGCTGGGGGCGGGGGTGCTGCGGGCGGGCGACCGCAGGCCGGTGCCGGCCTCGGACGCGGGCGCCCCGAACCCGGCGGCCGCCGAGCCGCGTCCCTGACCCCTCGCACCGGCGGACGGCCGGTACCCCGCCTCACCTGCGCCGTCCGTGCTCAGGAAGCCCGGCCCGGCCGCGAACACTCCGCGGCCGGGCATTACCATGACGCTGCTCATTTCCGCGGCGGCGACGCAGCCCTCAGGGCCGCAGAGCACGACGACGCGGGCCGGATCCCCACCCTCATGGCCCGTCCTGTCGGCATGCGCCGGAACTGCGTGTTCCGCTAGTCATCGAGCAGCCATCGGGCCCCGGCCCGGCCGGCGGATCGCAGCACCACCCCAGCAACACATCGAGGAGCAAGACCATGGCGGGCTTCGGCTGGAAGCTGCACGGCGACGGCAAGAGCCTCGCACCGGGTGAGGTCGTGAGGCCGGACGAGCGGCTCACCTGGGGGCGCACGGTCGGTCTCGGCGCGCAGCACGTGGTCTCCATGATCGGAGCCTGCTTCGTCGCCCCCGTCCTGATGGGGCTCGACCCCAACCTCGCCGTGATGGCCTCCGGCGTGGCCACCATTCTCTTCCTGCTGATCACCCGGGGTCATATCCCGAGCTACCTGGGCAGCAGCCTCTCGTTCATCGGTGTCGCCGCCGTCATCAGCACTCAGGGGGGTGACGCGGCGACCCTCACCGGCGCCCTGCTGGTCGTCGGCGCGGTCCTCTTCCTGTGCGGTGCGGTCGTCCGGGCTCTCGGGGCCCGCATCATCCACGCGGTACTGCCTCCGGTGGTCACAGGTGCGGTGGTCATGCTGATCGGGTTCAACCTGGCGCCGGTCACCGCCGGCACCTACTGGCCCCAGGACCAGTGGACAGCGCTTCTGACCATGCTGTTCACGGGTTTCGCCCTGGTCGTGCTGCGCGGTTTCTGGTCCCGTATCGCGATCTTCCTCGGGCTGGCCTTCGGGTACGCCGCCTCATGGGTCTTCGACCGCGTGTTCGGCAAGATCCACTCCCCCGCGGGCGGCGCCGAGTCGGTCGACCACTGGCGCCTGGACCTCTCGGGCGTGTCCAAGGCGGACTGGATCGGCCTTCCCGATTTCCATGCCCCGAGCTTCTCGCTCTCCGCCGTCCTGGTCGCCCTGCCCGTCGTCATCGCCCTCGTCGCCGAGAACGCGGGACACGTCAAGGCGGTCGGCGAGATGACGGGCGAGCCGCTCGACGACCGGCTCGGTACGGCGATCATGGCCGACGGCGCGGCGACCGTGCTGTCGACGTCCGTGGGCGGCCCCGCGACCACCACGTACGCCGAGAACATCGGTGTCATGGCCGCCACCCGTGTCTATTCGACCGCTGCCTACTGGTGCGCGGCGGGCTTCGCGATCCTCTTCGGGCTCTGCCCCAAGTTCGGTGCCGTCGTGGCCGCCATTCCCGGCGGTGTCCTCGGCGGCATCACGGTCATCCTCTACGGCATGATCGGCCTGCTGGGCGCCCAGATCTGGGTCCGTTCCCGGGTCGACCTCTCCAACCCCCTGCACCTGGTGCCGGTGGCCGCGGGTCTCATCGTCGGCATCGGCAATGTGAGCCTGAAGCTCACGGACAACTTCCAGCTCAGCGGCATCGCGTTGGGGACGCTGACCGTCCTCATCGGCTACCACGCCCTGCGCGTCATGGCCCCCGCCCGCATGACGGACGAGCCTCCGCTCCTCGAACCGGACAATGCCGGGTACGACCGGGGCGTGCCGGGCGGATCGTGATCGCAGGCGCCGCCATCAGTGAGGCCGTTCCGATGGGGAACGGCCTCACTGATCTGTTCGCCGCACCGGTCCGTACGCCACCGGGCAGGTCGCGGTCCGCGTCCGGGCCCGCGGGGTTCAGACATCGACGGACACGTACTCCTTGCCCTTGTCGTTCTCGATCACGACCTTGTCCACGTCGTCCATGGGGACGGCCGCCGAGCCGTCGAGGTTGGCCCCCTTCTTCTCGTCGGCGACGAGCCAGCTGCCCGCGATCTCGCGGCTGCCGTCCTTCGCGACGACCACCACGCGGCAGCGCTCGCCCGCCGGGATGCCCATGGCCGAGACGTTGAGGCGGATCCAGTCGACGGCCGGGGTCACCCGGAGCCTCATCTCGCTGCCGGTCGAGGCACTGCGGCCCTCGACGACCTTCATGCCGCCCGGCTGAGCCGGTGGCACGGTCGCCGCGACCGAAGGGGCCGGGGGTGTCGCCTCGTGGGTACGTCCGCCGGTGTTCTGGCCGATCAGGACGCCGCCGCCGAGGACGGCTGCCGCCGCGACCGCCGCGACCGCGCCCAGGACCGCTCTTCGCCGCAGCGTCTGCCCGGCGCGTTCGCTGCGGACCTGCCTCAGCGTGCGCTGGAGCAGCAGGTCACCGCCTTCCGGAGGCCCGTCGAGGAACGCCTCCGGGGGCACTTCGCCGAGCGCGGACTCCATGTCCCGCAGCCCGTCCAGTTCGTCGCGGCACTTCTGGCACGACGCCATGTGTTCGTCGACGGTTCGCACCTCCTGCTCATCGAGCGCGCCGAGGACGTAGGCGCCGAGCAGTTCGCTGTCATGTTCCTTGGTGCTCACACCGCCACCCCCTTCAACGCCACCAGCTTCACTGCCTTCGGTCTGTCCGCGTACATGTCCCGCAGGGCCTTCAACGCATAGTGTGACCGGGACTTGACCGTCCCGGGTGGTATCCCGAGTCTGTTCGCCGCCTCGGCTACGCTCCTGCCCTGGAAGTAGATTTCCATGAGCACGTCCCGGTGGTCCGGGGAGAGCCGGTCGAGCGCCTCCATGACGACCATCGAGTCGACCACGGCGTCCGCGTGGTCCTGCTCGACGGGCTGGGTGGTCACCGACTCGGCGACCTCCGTGGGGCGCGCGGCCTTGGCCCGGTACCGGTCCGTGATGATGTTGCGGGCCACGGTGAGCAGCCAGCCGCGCACCGAGCCCTTGCCGTTGACCAGCGCGTCCGGGTGTTTCCAGGCCCGGATCAGGGTTTCCTGGACCACGTCCTCGGCGGCGCTGCGATCGCCGGTCAGGCGTTGTGCGTACGCGAGCAGGGCTCTGCCGTGTTCCTCGTAGAGGGACCGGATCAGTGCCTCGTCACCGGTGTCCTGTCTCTGCCGACTGCGGGACCACAATGCCGCCATCCATTCTCTCCGTCCTCTCCTGGGCCGATGCGCTGAACACGGACGGCGGGCCGGGCCGGTTCAATCCGGGGCGGATGTGAGCTGAATCACAGACCGGTCGGGGGTCGTGCGAGGGCCCGTTCACCCGGACTTGCACTGCCGGTCCTCGTTGATGCAGCGCACCAGCTCCGCCATGCGGTCCCCGGTCATCACGTTCACGAACATCGCGTGGTCGGTGATCGGATCGCGCAGCTGCTCCGGGAAGGAGTCGACGGCGAACGGTGTGCCCTCCGGGAGTTCATAGGTGAGGGTGACGCGCAGTTGCGGCACGGGGAACGTGGCCCGCGGGCAGGTTCCGTCGGCGGCGGGGAACTGTGCGTGCGCGCGGTGGTCGGGGCTGTCGGTGGCGAGGCCGTTCCAGCAGCTCGGGAAGTCCAGGGTGCGGGTCGGTCCGCTGCCTTGCGGGCAGCGCGCGTAGTTCTGGGTGAACCGGTCCGGGTAGCCGGAACAGCCCCACTGGGCACGGACGTTCGCTCTGTCCGTGGTGGCCGCGACCGGGTCGCCCGTGATCAGCCGCATGAAGCGGGGCATGCCGACGACCGAGCTGACCGGGTTGCCGCGGAACTCCACCCTCACCGAGGAGGCGGTGACGACCTCGCCGGTGTTGCCGTGGGCGCCGACGCCGGCCTTGTGGGCGTCACCGGTGCGGTCGAGGCGGCGCAGCACCGGCCAGTAGTACGTGGACCGGTCGCCGCCCGCGCAGGTGGTGTCGGCGGCGGCCAGACTCCGGTCGGTGGACAGTGCGTCGGTGGAGAGATTGCCGACGTAGTCGTGGGTGTGGTGGGCGCCGTTCACGACACCCGGGGAGATCACGACGTTGTCCATGTTGTAGTGGCCCTGTTCGTTGCGCCCGCAGTCGACGGTGTACGAGCCGGTGGACGCGTCGGGTCCGGCTGCGGGCGCCCGCGTCGGCAGAACGGTCCCGATGTCCACGTACTTGTCGTCGGCGGGTGCGCCGGACACCGTGGCGGCCCTGCCGGCGCCGAACGTCATGACGCCCAGGAACACGACCAGCCCGAGTGTCACGGGCAGAATCCCCCAGAGCAGAAGGGAGTTGGGGAAGGGCAGCTTGATCCGCACGGAAGCAGGGTGTCACCAGGGGCCGGGGCAATCAAGATTGCCCACAGGCCACCCGCGAAACCTCCGTCGACCTCCTGCCGGTGAGCGTCAGCGGAACAACTGCCCTCGTACGGCGCCGTCGGGGAACTCGCGGGTGTGCACGTTCGAGTAGAAGCCGGTCGGGCTCCCCTTGAGGCGTGCGATGACCTCGGCGTCGGGGACGCTGACGCTGCCGGAGATCGCGAAGACGTTCTTGGGTACGGGAGTGACGAACAGCGGGAGCCGTACGTCGCCGTTCTCGCCGAGCACCCCCTCATGGATATGTCCGGCCAGCGGCGCCCCGATGTTCACCCACGCCATGGAGTAGTCGACGCGGCCCGTCCTCGGGTGCAGGAACGTGGTGCTGTGCCCGTCCGGGTCGCCCGCCTTGCCGGGGTCGTCGCCCGGGACTTCCTGACCACCGTCCGCGAGCGCGCGCAGCTTTCCTCCCCTGATGATGCTGAGCGGGTTCACCGGCTTCTCCAGGATCCGGAGCCGGCCGCGCACCGCGCCGCCGGGGAACTCCTCGGAGTGCAGGTCGACGTAGAAGCCGCCAGGATCGGTGCGCAGCTGTCGGGCGAGCGCGGCGGAGGACATCGAGGTCTGCCCGGCGGCGGAGTTCACCGAGGCGGGCATGGCCGTGCCGAACAGCTCGGCCCTCACCCCGCCGTCGCTGCCGGGCCGGCCCCGGTGGAGGTGGCCGCGGGTCGGCCTGCCGATGCTGTTCCAGGTGAGGGCGAAGGTGACGCGGTCGCCCTTGACCTTGACGAGCGCGACGGCCTTGCCGTCCTGGTCGCCCGCGGTGGGCCCGTCCTGGTCGCCGGTGAGCCGGGCGACCAGGGAGACGGCCGGTGCCTGCGCCGCTTCGGTGGTGGCGGGTGAGACTCCGGCGCCACGGGAACCCCCGGCGTCGGGGCCGTCCTCGGCCGACGCCGGGGTCGTACCTGCGAAACCGGTGAGACCGGCGACGAGCACGGCGGCGGCCGCCGCAACAGTGAGCCTGCGCATGACTTTCGTCCTTCCGGGAGTGGGGCTTGCGTTCGGGCCCTTCGCGTCGACGAACGGACGGACAGCCCGAGCGGTTCAACGCGCCCGCGATCCGCGTCGTCGGGGGCCGGAGGGCTCAAGGGGCGGCGCGCGCTGAACCCGGAGGGCAGGCAGCACGTGTGGGCACGGGGCACTCACCCCGTCGCGTTTCACGACGTACGAGAGAGGTCATCACCATGCGTGCACGCAATGCTCTTTTCGCGATCCCCCTGGCCCTGGGACTTGTCGCCTGCGGTACCGGGAGCGACGGCGACACCAGCGGCGGCAGGAGGCCGGCCAGGACCACGCCCGGCACCGAGGTCACCGTGGCGGACGTCGGGCTCGGCTCCATCCTGGTCGACGGCAAGGGCCGCACCCTGTACGCCTTCACCAAGGACAAGGACGCCGCGAGCAACTGCGACGCGGAGTGCATCGCCGTATGGCCCGCGCTGACCAGCCCCGCCCCCGCCACCGCCGGCCAGGGCGTCAGGAGGTCGCTGCTGCGCGAGGCGAAGCAGTCGGGGGGTGCGGTCCACGTGACGTACGGGGACTGGCCGCTGTACTACTACGTCGGTGACACGGCGCCCGGTGACGTCAACGGGCAAGGCCTGGACGGCGAGTGGTTCGCCGTGGCACCCGACGGCAAGCTCGTCCGCGAGGCCGCGTGACCCTCCCTGCGGCTCCGCCTCCCGTACGCCCCTGATCCGGCGGGCCGTTGAACCGTCCCGCGTCCACGGTCGTTCCTGGAGCGGGGCGGGACATACCCGCCGGACGACGCGTACGAGGGAGGAGCCTTGGCCGAGATCGAGATGCCGGGAGACGAGGTGCAGCGTCTCGGTGAACTTCTGGGCCGGGTGATGGATCTCATCGACACCCGGCCCTCGGGCTACGACCCCGAGGACGTCGGCCCGCCACTGGTGCGCCCCGGAACCAACTTCGACGACGCGTGGAAGGACGGGCGCGTGCAGGTCAAGCGGAACAGCAAGGACCTCAAGGACGCCTGCGCGGCCATCGTGAAGGCTTTCGAGGAGTTCGACACCAAGATGGGCTCCTCGCTGAAGGAAGGCGGCGGCAAGGGCGGCGGCGACGATGCACCGCCCGCCGGGAAAGCCGCCCGGCCGTCCTAGGACGACGGCCTCATCGATCCCCCCGTCGGCCCGGCCGGAAACGAGCCCGGCCCGAAACGAACTGAGGAGCACGGTCCCATGACCACTGGTTCGCACACCTTCGGGATCGCCATCCCGGAGAACTGGACGGAGTACGACCTGCACGGCGACACGCTCGCCGAGCGCCGCGCCGAGATGCTGCGGCACGCTCCGCAGAAGGAGACCCGGGACGCCGTCAACCACACGTTCCGCAGCGCGCGGCGCATCATGGAGGGCGCCCGCAGGCGCGGCGCCGTCTACGCGGCAGGCACCACCGCCATGTACGAGGACGGTCTGCTGATGGCCGGGCTCATGGTGTTCAGCGTGAAGCCGCCGCCCGGTGAGGACTTCTCCGCCAAGGGCATCGCCGAGCAGTTCTCGGCGACCGGGCGGCGCCGCGAGAACACCACCCGGACCCTCACGACGGCGACGCTGCCCGGTGTCGGTCCGGTCGGCCGGATGGCCGGCATCGAGGAGACGGAGATCGCCGACGGTGTCTCGTACAAGATGGTGATGACGCACACGTTCGTGCCGGTTCCCGGTGGCGAGCGGGTCCTGGTCATCACCTGCTTCAGCCCGAACATCCCGCTCGCCGAGCCGCTGTACGACCTCTTCGACGCCATCACGTCGACGTTCGCCTTCGGCGAGAAGGAGCCGTTGGCCGCCGGCGCGGCGACCACCTGATCGACGCCGGCCTCGCGGAGGGCCCGGCCGTTCCTGGGAGGAACGGCCGAGCCCTCTTCTTCGCGTGTGCCGGAGGCCGGAAGGCCTCCGCTCCCCCGGTGGCCGGACGGGAGTGGAGGCCGGGCCCTGCTCTGTGGTGCGGTGCGCGGTGGTGCCGTGCGCCGTGCGGTCGGTCAGTCCACCGTCGTCGCGGGCACGCGGACCGTGGTGAAGCGGCCGTCGCCGAGTTGCAGGTGGGCGCGGCCGGGTTCGCTGTCCTGTCCCATCAGGCCGCGTGGCAGACGGGCGCCGACGAGTTCTCCGTCGCCCATCAGGCGGGGCGCGAGCAGGGCGCCGCAGCGGTTGCGGCGTACGGCGGCCTGCCAGCCGCCGATGCCGCCGAGCAGCGCCTCGTTGTTGCCGGCCATGATCAGGCCCCAGCCGTCCCCGGCGCTGCCACGGGCGAGCGCGACGAAGTCGGTGTCGAGCTCGGAGTTGATCATCATTTCGGCATCGTCGACCAGGATGGCTCCGGCGGGGCTGTCCACCTTGCCGAGTGCGGCGCGGAAGTCGGCGACCGCGACATCGGCGTCGGTGAAGACCTCCACGACACCGGGCTGTCCGGCGAGGTGGCGCAGCGGCGAGTTGCGCGGCGCGATGACCACGATCTTCGTGCCGGACGCGGTCAGCGACTTCGCCATGGTGAGCAGCACCGTGCTGCGGCCCGACCTCGGCGGACCGGCGACCACGAAGGACGGCACCTGCGACAAGTCGGTGCCGATGGCGGCTAGTTCGTCGCCTCCGACGCCGATCATCGCCCACAGCGGGGAGACGGTGTGCGGCCTGCGGGCGAGGGCGTCCGCGAAGTCCAGCTCGTCGGGCAGGACATCCACGCGGAACGGCCTGCGCTCGGCGAGCACGTCGGCGTCGCGTTCCCTGACCCGTTCGGCGAGTACGCCGAGTGCCTGGGCCTGGCCCGCGCCGGTGGCGTCGGTGCGGGCGCTGCCGTCGCTGCCGTCGCTGCCGTCGCTGCCGTCGCTGCCGTCGCTGCCGGGGATCAACGCGATCTGAGCGCTGTTGGTGTCCTTGGCGAGAACACCGCGACCGGCCGGGAGGTCCTCGGGGACGTCGCGGGAGCGGAGGCCCACCATGGAGTAGTCGGTGCGGTCGTTGAGGCGCAGGACCAGCTTGTCCTCGGTGGTGGAGGAGAACCGGTTCTGGCCGAGGATGCGGTCACCGGTCAGGACCAGGTGCAGACCGACACTCGCGCCCTCGCGCATCAGCAGGGTCATGGCGTCCATCAGGCTGCCCTGGTCGTAGTTGGCGAAGTCCCGCTCGAACGCCTCGAACCGGTCGACGAGCAGCAGGACGTGCGGGGGCCGCACCGGCCCGGGCAGGACGCGGCGAAGCTCGGTGAGGTCGGCGACGCCCCGCCTGCCGAGGAGTTCACGGCGCCGCCCGACCTCGGCGACCAGGCGGTTCAGGAGGCGGGCCACCCGCTCGACCTGCCCCCGGTCCACCACGGCACCGCAGTGCGGCAGCCCGCCGAGGGCCTGGAGGGCGCCGTTGCCGCAGTCGAGTCCGTACAGGTGGACATCGGCGCAGCCGTGCGCGCCGGCGAGTGCGGCGGCGAGGGTCCGCAGCGCCTGGGAACGGCCGCTGCGCGGCGAGCCGATGATGTACAGATGGCCCATCTCGTCCAGGTCGAGGACGAGTTGACGCTGCGCCTGCTCGGTGGGCACGTCCACGAGGCCGTACGCCACCGGGGTGAGCCGCCCGTCCTCGGCCGCCTCGGGCCGCGCCGGCAGGTCGGCGAGGGTGAGGATGCCGGGCAGCGGGGGCAGCCAGGGGCGGCGGGCGGGGGGTACGGAGAGCTGGGTGGCCGCGTCGCGTACCGCGCCGACCAGGACCGACAGGTCGGTGACCGGCTGGAAGGTGTCCTCCTGGGCCTGGAGCCTCGGCATCGGGGCGCCGAGGGCCTCCCAGTGGAGTTCGGTGAGCACCGGCGCCGGGCGGTCCTCGTCCGTGGCCGACGCGTCGGGGCGGCGGCCACCGATCCGGCCCGTCTGGAACGGCAGCAGCGCCGCGTGGCCGAGCCTGGCATGGGCGCGGCCGGGGGTGCGGGGCGAGAGCTGCCCGGAGTCGGGGGCGTCTATGATGTCGCGGCTCTCGCCGGTGTCGGTGGTGCGCAGCGCGATCCGCAGGTTGGTGTTGGCGCGGATGTCGGCGGTGACCGCGCCGGAGGGCCGCTGGGTGGCGAGGATCAGGTGGATACCGAGGGAGCGGCCCCGCTGGGCGATGTTGACGAGCCCGGAGACGAAGTCGGGGAGTTCCCGCACCATCGACGCGAACTCGTCGATGACGAGGACGAGCCGGGCCATGGCGGCGAGCTCGGGATGGCGGGTGCGCTTGTCGGTGTAGTCGTCGATGTCCTTGGCCCCGGCCTCCGCGAGGATGTGCTCGCGCCGCTTCAGCTCGGCGCCGAGGGACACCAGGGCCCGTTCCACGAGGTGGGTGTCCAGGTCGGTGACCATGCCGACGGTGTGCGGCAGCTCCTCGCACTCGGCGAAGGCGCTGCCGCCCTTGTAGTCGACGAGCACGAAGTTCAGCTCGTCCGGCCGGTTGGCGACGGCGAGGCTCGCCACGAGGGACTGGAGCAGTTCGGACTTGCCGGATCCGGTGGTGCCCGCGATCAGACCGTGCGGCCCGTCGGCGGCCAGGTCGACGGCGAACGGACCGTCCACACCCTCTCCGAGCACGGCGCGGGTGCTGCGGGCGGCGATCACCCAGCGCGCGGCGACGGCGTCGGGGGTGGGCGGTTCGAGACCGAGTACGTCCAGGAGCCGGGCGGAGGCGGGCAGCAGGTTCTCATCCGCGTCGTCGCCCACGTCGCGGATCGGCGCGAGCGCGCGGGCCACGCCAACGCACCAGGAGCCGGTCGGCGCGTCCATGCGGACCTCGTCGACGGGGTCGGCGCTGTCCTGCTCGGCACGCAGCCACTTCGGCCCGGCCACGGCCACGGCGCGGCACTCCTCGGGCAGCAGCCGGGCCTCGTCGTCCACGCACAGCGCGTACACGCCGACGGCCGGTCCGTCGCGGAGGATCTGGATGACGCCGGGCAGGGAGCGCAGTCTCCGGGCGCCGTCGAGGACGACCAGGACGTCGGGTTCGCCCGCGGCGCCGCCGCGTGGTGCCCGGTCGCCGGCCGCCTGCCGGGCGGCGATCACGGCGGTGAGTTCGGCGATGCGGCGGCCCACGGACTCGGCGCTCGCGCCGACCAGGGAGATGGTGTCCTCGCCGAGGGGCGCGCAGTGCGGCAACCAGTGCACCCAGGACCAGCGGTCCGCGCCACTGGTGCCGGACAGTACACAGATCCGCAGGTCGGAGGGGCTGTGCAGGACGGCGGCCTGGGCGATCAGCCAGCGCACCAGCGGCTCGGCGGTGGCACCGCCGGCGACGCCCATCACGCCGGCGGTGCGCAGCGGCACGGTCACGGGCACGGCGTGCGTGGTGCGGTCGACCCTGCGGCGGTGTTCCGGCTCGGCGGGGTCCTGTAGCTCCACGTAGGCGGGGCGGTCGGCGACACCGAGCCGCATCAGCAGGAAGTCGCCGTCGCGCCAACGACGCTCCCACAGCCGCTGACGCGGGCCGGTGGCGATCAGTAGGGCCGACGCCGGGTCCGAGGCGGCGAGGCGCCGGGCGTGCTGTTCGGCGAGAACCGCCTCGTCCACGTCCTGTTCCAGTGCGGCCTTCTTCTCTTCGTACTCCTTGAGCTGATCCTCGTAACTCTCCTTGCCCCGGCGCTTGTTGGAGAACTGGGAGAGGAGGGCGACGACCGGGGAGAGGAAGCCGAAGACCAGGAATCTGGGGTTGTTGAAGATGACGAACGACACGCCGGCCATCATCAATGGTGCGAATATCAGCATGAGTTGAAGCTTGTTGCGGGTGGGTCTGCCGGGCGGCACGGGGAGCTGGAAGCGGTTGTTGACGGGCGGGGGCAGCAGCCGGGGCGGCCGGTTGTAGTCGAGCCCGACGCCGTCGTCGGAGGGCTGGAGGGCGGCGTCGGGCACGGAGGGCGCGGCCAGTTCGAGCAGGGCCGGGCCGACGGCGAGGACGCCGCCGAGCGGCCATGTGGTCCAGTCCCGCACCTCGGTGCCGTCCCGTGTGACGCCGTCCTGGTCGACGGAACGTACGGTCGCGGTGGAATCGGCGTGCACCTTCAGGCGCGCCGCGGTCTTCGCGAGCCCTTCGGCACGCAGCTGGATGCGGCAGGACGCGGCGGAGCCGATCTCGTAGTCACCGGGCGGCAGCCGGAACACCGCTCCCGCGTCGGAGCCGCCGACGCCGCGCAGCTCCACCACGCCATCCGGCTCCGGGCCCGCCTCGGGTGCGGGGGAATCCAGGGACAGCAGGCTGCCGGAGCGCAGGGCGGCGGCGGCCATCGGCCGGTCGGCGGGGAGCGGGGTGGACCCGTGGTACAGGACGGGCGGCGCTTTCGGGATGCCGCCGCGCAGCCGCCGGTGCAGTTGCTCGGCAAGCTCGCCCGCGGGGGCCTCGGGGTCGGCCTCGATCATGATGTCCGCGGTCCGGCCCTGCTCCGGGTCGACGGCGGTGACGGTCAGACGCATCGTCAGTGCTCCTTGGGCACGGGGGTCATCAGGGGTTGCCAGTGGTGCGGGAATGCCGGCCGGGCCGGACCGGAGAGGGAGCCGGCCCGGCCGACGTCCGCGCGGGATCACTTGCGGAGGCTGGAACCCATCTCGGAGTCGAACTGGGTCATGCCCTCGCCGTACTTCTTGATGTACTCGGAGATGCCCGTGAGGCCTTCGGTGACCTTGCCGTAGTTGTCCGTGTACTCCTGCACGAAGGGCTGGAAGTCGTTCCTCGCCGACGGGGTGTTGTAGCCGTCTGCGGTGAGCGCGTCCAGATCGGCCTTGATCTTGTTGAGCTGGGCGACCGCGATCTCGTACTCGTTCATGGTCTGCGTGGCGGCGGCGCCGGTCTTCTCGTCGTTGACGATGTAATCGGCCATCGGAATGTCTCCCGTTTCCAAGTCGGTTGTACGGATGGGTGTTTCACGGACCATTTCGTGGACCCGCGCCCTACACACGGCGGGTGCGGCCATTCGGTTCAGACCTTGATGGGGGCCTTTTCCGGCGGATTCGCCAATTCGGTGTCCTGGTTGGAGTTGACGGCGCCGATGGTTTTCGTGGGAAGCGAGGCGAGGGGCACCTCAGGTCCCTTGGTCTTGAATCCGTGGTCGTTCTCGACCTTCTTGCCGGCCAGGGAATTGCCCACGCCGTAGCCGAGTTTGATGCCCGCGTTCTCCAGGGTGGTCTGTGCGTCGGCGCCGTTGGCGCCCACCTCGTAGCCGACGCTGACGGCTTGGCCGACGGCGCCCTTGAGGATGCTGGTGAGGGCCTCGTAGCCGTATTCATGGAGCTCGGTGACGGAGGTGGGGCCACCCGCGTAGGCGTGGTAGTCGTGGATCGGGGTGTGCTGCTCGTTGAAGGAGCCGTTCGCGTCGACCTCGGTGAGGGTCTTGCCGTTGGCGTCCTTCACCTGCACCGAGCCGTTGTTGTTGACCAGGACGTCGAACGTGGTCTGGTTGCCGTTGTCGTCGGTCGTGGTGACGGTGCCTTCCACGCCGTCCTCGGTGACGGTGAACGTGGTGTTCTCGCCGCCCGCGGTGTTGCTGAACACGGTGCTGCCGTCGGGGTTCTGCGTGATGGTGACGTTGCCCGCCTGGTCGGTGGTGGTGGCGGCGCCGTTGGCGAAGGTGGTGGTGGCGCCGCCGCCGTCGGGGGTGACGACGGGCACCGTGCCCTGCCCGCCGGTGACGGTGGTGTTGTTGCTGAAGGTGACCTGCGGGGGTCCGGCGGGCCCCTCCTGCCCCGCTCCGGGTTGCGCCGCCGGAGCCACGCCGGGCCCGGTGAGGCTGCCGTCCGGTCCGACGGTGACCTTGTCGCCGGGCTGGTTGCTGCCGGACACGGACACGTCGAAGGAGCCGTCGCCGTTGGCCTTCACGTCGAACGGGCCGCCGTGGACGGTGGAGTCGCCCTTGCCGCCGACCGGGACGTCCGCGGAGGGCCCGCCGCCGTTGCCGCCCACCGTGAAGGTCTCGGGGCCCGGGGCGGGGCCGCGATCGAAGGGGTTGTGCGGGCCGTCCAGGATGTCGGCCTTCTGGCCCGGCGTACCGGCGTTCTCCACGTCGCCGGGGCTCTTGCCGAGGGTGCTGTTGTTGGTGTCGACGCCGGTGTTGCCGCCGAAGAAGCCGTCGTGGTGCACGACGGGGCCGCCCCCGGGCGTGGGCACGGTGATGCCGCTGTTGCCGTCGCCGGTGACGGTGCTGATGGTGGTGTTGCCGGGGTTGTTGCCGATGGGGTTGCCCGCCGTGTCGACGGGAAGGTTGGTGGCCGGGTCGACGTGGGTGCCGGAGGGGCCGAGACCGGTGACGCCGCCGGGCGCGAAGGTACCGGTGGCCGGTCCGTACGTGACGGAGAACTCGCCCTCGGGTCCGCCCACGTTCGGGCCGTGCACGACGGTGCTGCCGGGCTCGTGGATCGGGTCGGCGCCATGTGTGGTGATCGTGGGGCCGTCCGGGCCGTTGGACAGGGTGTTCTGGCCACCTGTCATGTCCGGTTTGCCGAACAGGCCCCAGCCCTCCTGCTGCGGGGTGTTCACCGTCACCTGGGTGCTGGTGCCGGTGATGCCGGCGCCGCTCGGCGAGTTGCCGACCGTGGCCTGGCCGTTGTTGTCGACGGTGTGGCTGACGCCGGAGTCGTGGTGGACGGTCGTGGTGGCCGGGCCGGTGCCGTCGTTGCCGATGGTGGTCGTGAACCCGTCGCCGGCGAACGTGGTGGTCTGCCCGTCCGACGAGACGGTGGCGCCGTTGTTGTTGGTGATCGTGCTGGGGGCCGGTGCGGGTGCCGGTGCGCCACCCGCGGGGTTCGGGCGTGGCGGCACCTTCGCCTCGGCCCCGTCGGGGGTCTGTGCGGTGATCGTGCCGTCGGGGCCCGAGTTGACGGTCGTGGCCGGACCGCCGGGTGTCTGATGGTGGGTGAAGGTGACGTCGCCGCCCGGGTCGACCGTGGTGCTGACGCCCTGGGTGTCGACGCCGTTGGTGCCGACATCTGCCTGCACACCGCCGGCTCCGGTGTCGGTGAAGGTGGCCACGGGGTTGTTGTTGGCGTCGGTGTTGGAGGTGATGGTGACCGGGCCGCTGGTGACGGTGCCGGTGTTGTCCACGCTGAAGTTGCCGTTGTTGTCAGCGGCGGTGGTGCCGTTCGCTCCGGTGACGACGGTGCTGTTGGGGCCCGCTGGGGCGTTGTTGCTGATGGTGCCGTCGTTGTTGATCGTGCTGTTCGCGGTGTTGGTGCCGTTGACGTCCGTCCGGGCGCCGTTCCCCGTCAGGGTGGTACTGCTGCCGCCGGAGGTGGTGACCTGCGTCGGGTTGGCTCCGTCGGCCGGTTTCACGGTGACCGAGGCGGGCCCGCCCTGCGGTCCGACCGTGGTCGGGCCGTTGCCGCCCGTACTCACCGACGTACCGTTCTGACTGACGGTCGTGACGCCGTCCGGGCCCTGGCTGACCTGGACCGGACTGCCGGTGCCCACGCTGCCGCCGATGCCGTTCGGGCCGTGACTCGCCTGGATCGGGCCATGGCTGACGGTCGTGCTTCCGTTGTCGCCGACCGTCACCGTGGTGTTGTCCGGACCGCCCGTGTTGACCGTCTGGCTGCCGGCTCCCGCGGGCGCCGACTTGGTGACGGTGCCGTCGCCGTGGACGCTGGTGGTGCTGCCATCGGAGGTGGTGACCTGCGTCGGGTTGGCTCCGTCGGCCGGTTTCACGGTGACCGAGGCGGGCCCGCCCTGCGGTCCGACCGTGGTCGGGCCGTTGCCGCCCGTACTCACCGACGTACCGTTCTGACTGACGGTCGTGACGCCGTCCGGGCCCTGGCTGACCTGGACCGGACTGCCGGTGCCCACGCTGCCGCCGATGCCGTTCGGGCCGTGACTCGCCTGGATCGGGCCATGGCTGACGGTCGTGCTTCCGTTGTTGCCGACCGTCACCGTGGTGCCGTTCGGGCCGTGGACGGTGACCGAGTGGCCGCCGCCGTGGTCCACGGAGATGGTGGTGTTGCCCGCGTTCACCGGATTCCCGGGGGTCGGCTGCGGCACGGCCGGCGGGACCGGGTTGCCCTGCGCGTCGTTGGCCGTGATGGTGCCGTCGGCAGCGACCTTGATCTCCTGGTCGCCGTGGGCGATGCTCGCCGAGCCGTCGTTGTGGACCGTGGTCGAGCCGCCGATGGTGACGCCGTCCGCGCCGTGGCTGATCCCGTCGACGTGGAACTTGCCGTTGGGGTTGATGGTGAACGTCGTGCCGTCCGGGGTGCTGAACTTGATGTCGAGCGGCGAGAAGTCGACCTTGCCGCCGGGGCCGGTGGCCGTGCCGCCGCCGTTGCCGTCCGTGGTGATCCCGTTGACGGAGACACCGCCGTCCGGGCCGGCCGAGACCTGCGGCTGGCCGCCGGGCGGCGTCACGTCGAGGCCGCCACCCGGCTTGGTGGTGACGGCAGTGCCGTCGGGGCCGTTGAAGGTGACCGGGGCCGCGCCGGACGGGCCCACGGCGATGTCCCCGTCCGGGTTGACCGTGACCGGCGGCTGGGTGCCGGAGGGGCTCAGATCGAACTGGCCTTGCGGGCTGACGGCGATCGTCCCGCCGTCGGGCGTGCTGAACTTGATGTCGAGCGGCGAGAACTCCACGTTCCCCCCGCCGCCGGTGGCCGTACCGCCGCCACCCCCGTCGGTGTTGATGTTGCCCGTGGTGATGGAGCCGTCCGGGCCGACCGAGACCTGCGGCCGGCCGCCGGGCGGCGTCACGTCGAGCGAGTTGCCCGGCCCGTTGAACTGCACCGTGTCGGGGGTGGGACCACCGGTGTTCACCGTGAACCCCGTGTGGTCGAGCGTGGTGGCGGGGCCGCCCGGCGTGGTGATGGTGGCGCCGCCGGCCGGGGGGATGCTGGTGCTGACATTGGTGTCGGTGAAGGTGACCGGGCCGCCCGCGTTGGCCGGGGGCAGGTTGACGTTCTGGCCGCCACCGTCGCCATTGACGACGCTGACGTTGCCGTTGTTGCCGACGCTGGTCTGTGTGCCGTCCGGCAGGGCGAATCCACCCCCGGGGTTCCCTGTGTTGCCGTTGAGTGTGGTGTTGCCGAAGTTGATGTCGACGTTGCCGTCGGCGGGGTTGTGGGTGGCCACCGGCTGGCCCGTCTGGGGGCCGTTGAAGACCGAGTTGACGCCGTTCGTGTTGTCCGTGGTGAGACCGCCACCGCCCACCGTCGTGGAGCCGCCGTTGTCGGTCAGGGTGAGGCCGTTCGGGGTGGAGATCGTGTTGTTGTTCACGGTGAACTCCGGTGTGGGACCACCGCCGTCACCGCCGGGCGAGCTGAACGTCGTGGTGCCGTCGGGCCCCTTGGAGACCTGGCCGAACGGACCCGAGGTCGTGAAACCGCCGTTCGGGCCCAGTTCCGTGGAGAGCGCGGGCTTCTCCGACTGCGCGGGCGCGAACTCACCGCCGAGCCCGCCGAGGACCTGCTCCTTCGTGGTCGGGCCCTGAACCGGGGTGCTGATCGTCGTCGTGTCGCCGTTCGAGGTGATGACGTCCCCGTCCGGGCTCTTGATGGTGTTCGTGCCGTTCGCGGTCGTCGACGTGAACCCGTCCGGTGTCGTGGTGGTCGTCGATGTCGCGGGCCCCGGGACTCCGAAGGGCAGGTCGTCGGGGGCTTCGACCTGGTCGGCCTTGGGACCGGGCGGAGTGATCTTCGTTTCGGTCTTCGCACCGTCGGGGGTCGTGACCTTCGTCTTGACCTCGCCCGTGGTGGGGTCCGACTTGGTCGTGCCGTTGATGCCGTGGAAGCCGGTCTTCTGCCCGCCCTTGGTGTCGTTGAACAGGACGTTGCCGGGTTTGAACTTGCCGTCGACCACACCGAGGCTGTTCACGGAGAACGCCTTGTCGATGTTGCTCTTGAACTTGCCCTTGGTGGTGAAGGCGTCCTTGATGCTGGTGGCGAACTTCGTCCCGCCGAACAGGGTGAGGGCACCAGCCGTGGCGGCGCCGAGCGCGGCGCCCTTGGCGGCCGAGGCCGCGTCGAACTTCTTCCCGTCGATCCACGCCGTGAGCCCGCTCGCCAGGAAGCCGAGGCTGAACTCGGTGGTCACGTCGATCGCGAACTTGGCACCGAGGGCCAGACCGGGGGACGACTTGAGACCCACGAGCCCCTTGGCCAGCGGGTCGATGGTCTTGCGGATGAACGTCGAGTTCTTCAGGGCCGCCGAGACCGCTCCCGAAGCGGTCCCGACGCCCTTGCCCACCTTGGCCAGGAACGGCGCGAACTTCGCCAGCTTGCCCGCCGCCCCGACGATCTTCCCGAGCCCGCCGAGCAGCACTCCACCGGGTACGAGGGTGAGCAGGCCGATGATGATCTCACCGGCGTCGATCTTGCCTTGCGACACCATCCGGATCACCGACACCGCGAACAGGATCGCGCCCAGGATGAGACCCACGACCGGGAAGAACACGGCGACGATGCCGATGATGACACCGGCGATGATCTCCACCAGCGGGTTGTCCGCGAGGAGGTCACCGAAAGCCTTCACGAAGTCCCGTGCGGGGATGGCCTGTTCGGCGGCGTCGTCGAGGATGATCGTCGCCCTTTCGGACCCCGCCTCGCGCACCCGCTGCGCCATGCGGCCGAGCTCCTCGGCGGCGGACAGCGCCTCCTTCGCGGCGTTCACCTCGCCCTGCTGCGCCTGGTGTGTCTCGGCCTGCTCCAAAGTGGCGTCCGCCGCGAGCGCCGGGACCTCCGTCTTCGCGGTGGCGGCGACCTCCTGGCCCTGGTCGATGGCCCGGTCCAGCAGGTCCTGGGCGGTGGTCAGGGTGTTCGCGTACTCGTCGTAGGCGCCCGCAGCGGTGCGGAAGGAGTCCCTGGTCTTCTCCAGGAGCCCCGGCAGGTCCTTGGTGATGCGCGTCTTCAGGGCGTCCATCGCCTGGCCCTTGCCGCGGCGCAGCGCCCCGTCGTCGCGCAGCAGCTCGACCGCCTCGCCCGCCCCGTCGCTCAGCTCCTGATAGGTCTTGGCAAGTGTTCTGATCGCCTCCGGGTTCCCGGGGGTCGGATCCTCCCCGAACCCGAGCACCTCCCAGCCCGTGGCATGCCGACGCGCCATATCCAACTCCTCCCGGCTACAAGCCCGTTCGGCACCTCCTAACGGGGTGGTCGGCGTTTCGGTTCAGCTCGTTGAACCGCCCCGGGGTTCCGTGCGTGTGACGGCCGACGCATCAGCAGTGCGCGTCACCAGGCCCCGTACGGAGGAGGACGAGAAGGATGCGCGATGACCCGAGGACGACGAACGAAGTGCGGCGGCCGGCGCCGTGGCGCACGACGGCACGGGTGACGGCGGTGTGCGGCCTGGTGGCCGTCACCTGGCTGGCGCTGCCCGCACCGGCGCAGGCCCTGGGGTCCGTACGGACTCCGGAATCCGTACGGGCTCTGGACTCCGCACCGGCTCCGGCCGCTGTACAGGCGCAGCCTTCCCGGGCGCTGCGGGCCGACGAGGTGACGAAGTACTACGTGGTCAAGTCCGCGCAGGAGAACGGCGGCGAGCAGGAGACGCTGTTCGGGATCGCGCAGCGCACCCTCGGCGACGGCGACCGGTTCGAGGAGATCCTGGTCCTCAACAGCGGGCGCCAGCTGCCGGACGGCTCGGCTTTCGTCAGTCCCGACCAGCTGACCCCGGGCTTCCCGCTGATCCTGCCGGAGGACGCGGACGGGGCCGGCGTGGAGTTCGGTGTCCTGCCCGAGGAGAACGCCGACGCGGCGAAGCTCCCCGCGCGCAGCGCCTCCCCCACGCCGCGCGCCGCGGCCGGCCGGAGCCCGGGACCGTTCGCCGGGCTGGGCGACCGGGTCGGGTCGCCCTGGCTGATCGGGGGTGTCGCCGGCGTCGCCGTACTGACCGTGGTGATCGTCGCGCGGCGTCCGATCGGCCGGGCCGTGCGCGCCACCGGCTCCGGGATCGCGCGGGCCGCCCGGGTGCTGCGGCCGCGCCTGCCGCGCGGCCTGGCGCTCGCGCTGCGGCGGCGTCGGCGGGGGGCGCTCGCGCGGCGGCTCGCGGCGGACACCCGTACACCGGTGGTGGTGCGGCAGGCGCTGCGCGAACTGATCCCCGCCGACGCGGCGGGGGCGGAGCGTCCGGTACGGGTCTACAGCGTCCTCGCCGAACCCACGAAGCTGCTCGCGTCGGTGTCGGGGGCGCACACGGCACCCGTGCCGTGGACCGCACTCGAACCGAATCGCTGGGAGCGTACCGGACTGCCCTCCGTCATCGAGGGCGACCCGGCGACCGACGTGACGCTCGCGCTGCCGCACCTCGCCCGGATCGGAGTGAGCGAGCGGGGCGCGCAGGTCATGGTGGACCTCGGGCAGATCAACGGCGCGCTGAGCGTCAGCGGTGACCTCGTCGTCGCCCAGGACACCGTGGCGGCGCTGGTACGCGGGCTGCTCGAACTGCCGCGGCAGAGCACGGTGGTGGTCTCGGTGGACCCGGGCGCGAGCGCCCTGCCCGGCCTCAATGGTCTGGTCCGGGTCCGCTCCGTGTCGGAGGTTACGGGCAAGGCCCCCGAGGAGATCCTCAACTCCGCCGAGGAACTGGGCGTCGGCCTGGTGCGTGGCGCCGCCCGTACGGGCGAGGTCACCGGGTTCGTCGTCCTCCAGGACGCGCCGACCGCCGAGGAGGCGCGGGCGCTCGCGGACCTCACCGGGTCCGAGGGCGGCGGCTGGATCGTGCTGACGGTGGGCGACGTACCGGGGGCGCACTGGCGGTGGTACGCGGAGAACGACGGCAGCGTCGACCTGGGCGTACTCGGCCTGCGGGTGGTCGTTCCCACGCAGACGTCGGCAGGGGCCGGCACGGGGCGGGTCTGACGGCTCGCGACCCGGTAAAAAAATTCTCCCGGGAATTGAACCTCCCCGCCACAGCGGCCGTTTTCACAGCGATGCTGCCCGGCCAGAAGGAATTCCGGGACCAGAAACTCCGCCCCGGCAGTCGGCCGACTCCTCCCCTGCTGCCGGGGCGGGCCATTACTTCAGCACTTCAGCACCTCAGCACTTCAGCGAAATCAAGTTCCCAAGAATTCCGAAAGAGGGATACCCATGCGTAAATTCACCTACGTCCCGGTCGTATTCACCGTCGCCGCGGTCATGCTGACGGCGGCCTGCACGAGCTCCCAGGGCACGGCGGCGACCACCACCGGCTCCGCCGGGCGCGCCGCCGCGACGGGCAACGGTGCGCAGCCCTCGCAGGCGGGCCGCCTCAGCGTCTGGAAGAGCCGGCAGCTGGGCCCGGTCGTGACGGACGGCGCGGGCTTCACCCTTTACCGCTTCGACAAGGACACGGCGAAGCCGCCCGCTTCCAACTGCTCGGGCGACTGCGCCGCGGCCTGGCCGCCGGTGCTCGCCGACGGTGCGAAGGCGGGCCGCGGCGTGGACCCCGGGCTGCTCGGCTCGGTGAAGCGCGCGGACGGCACGAGGCAGCTGACGCTGGCGGGATGGCCGCTGTACCGCTACGCGCAGGACACGGCGCCCCGGCAGACCCGCGGGCAGGGCGTCGGCGGCACGTGGTTCTCGGCCGCGCCCGACGGTACGAAGGCGAAGGCACAGGCGCAGGAGGCCCCGAGCGAGTCGAAGGACCTGCCCGCCCTGTCCACGGTCGACGACAAGGAGCGCGGCACGATCGTCCGCGACGGCAAGGGGCGTACGCTCTACCGCTTCACCGAGGACACCGCCTGGCCGATGAAGTCCAACTGCCGGGGTGCCTGTCTGGAGAAGTGGAAGCCCGCCGGGCTCGTCGACAAGAAGAACATCAAGGGCATCGACCCGAAGCTGCTCAGCCCGTACACCCGCTCCGACGGTACGAAGCAGCTCAGCATCGACTGCTGGCCGCTCTACTGGTACACCGGCGACGAGCAGCCGGGTGACACCAACGGCCATGGCGTGAACGGCACTTGGTTCACCGTGCGGCCCAACGGCAAGCTGGCCAAGTAGTCGTGCCGGCCCGGGGGCCGAGGCGGCGGTGGCTGACAGGGGATATGTGTCGCGGCCGTTCGCCCATTCCGATGAACCCCGGGCCCGTCGGCACCGTCCCGGTCCCGGGGCTGGGACGCTGCACCCATGGCGCAGTTCGAGCAGTTGCACAGCTCCGTCCCCGGCATCGCCTCCGTGATCGAGCGGATGCGCGCGTTCAGTTCCGCCCGGCCGCCGACGGGCGGGGCCGAGGACGGGGTGGCGGTCTTCAACCGCATCTATCTGACGGTCACCGAGACCGTCCGGCGGCAGATCGACGGCGGTGCGTTCCCGGACCGGCCGGCCGCCGCCACGCTGGACGTGCGGTTCGCCGAGCGCTACCTGTCGGCGGTCGACGCCGCGGCGGCGGGAGAGCGGACGCCCGACTGCTGGCATCCGCTCTTCCAGTACCGGCACCATCCGGGCGTACGGCCACTGCAGTTCGCCCTGTCCGGCATCAACGCGCACATCGGCCACGACCTGCCGCTCGCCGTGATGGACACCTGCCGCACGCTGGGCTGCGCCCCGCCGGATCTGGAGGACGAGTTCGACCGGGTGGGCGATCTCCTGCTGATGCTGGAGGAACGGATCCGGGAAGATCTGATGCCGGGCCCCGATCTGCTGGAACTGGCGGACCCGCTCACCCATCTGTTCGGCTCGTGGAGTCTGGAACGGGCCCGCGAGGCGGCCTGGTCGACGGCGCTGGTCCTCTGGCGGCTGCGTGAAGTGCCGCTGCTCGCGGAGGAGTTCCGCCGCCGGCTGGACGCGGGGGCGGGGCTGGTGGGGCGCTTTCTGCTCACCCCCTGCCGCTGACCGCGGGCCCCTTCCGGAAGGAGTCGCCGTACACCCCTCCTAGAACTAGAAGCAGTCGCCGTACCAGTGGACCGCGCCGGGTGCCGTGACCGTGGCCCGCACCGATTCCTCGGTGGCGTGCAGCGGGCGTGCCATGCCCACACGTTCGGTCACCCGCCAGGTGTCCGCCAGCAGTACCGGCAGCGCGGCCCGGATCCCGGGACCGTCGGGGAGCCGGACCCGGGCCCGGCTCAGCCCGGCCGCCCGGCCCCGTTCGCCGGCGGCGGCGAACAGCCCGCCCAGGCTCTCGGGGGCGCCCGCGAACTCCCGAACCTCCAGGTACTCCCCCTGGTGCTGGGCCACCAGCCAGCCGGCGAGCGCCCCCGACGCGGGGTCCTGGGCCACCAGCGACCGCTCGACCGGCCCGTACCAGGCGGGCACCCGCACCGCCCAGTCCTCGGCCGCCCGCACCGAGCTGAGCGGACGGTCCGCGTTGTACGCGCGGTGCAGGGCCGCCACCTCGGCGGCGTCCCGCACGGTGGCCGGGCGGACCCGGAACTCCCCGGTGGGCTGCGAGGGCGCGAGTGTCCCCTCGGTGTACGTACTGCCGAACTCCTGCCATCCCGAGCCCCGGTAGACGCCCGGCGTGCCGGTGAACAGCAGCGACCAGGCACACCCTTCGGCCGTCATGGTGTGCTCCGCCGCCTCCAGCAGCCGGCGCACCAGCCCCTGGCCGCGGGCCTCGGGGCGGGTGGCGACGCTGCCGATGCCGCCGACCCGCTGCGGGGTGCCGTCCGCGTCGCGGATCAGCCTCGGTACGTAGACGACGACCGCGTCGATCTCCTCCCCCTCGGCGCTCTGCGCGACGAAGGTGTGGCGGTGGCGGTCCGGATCGAGGGCGTGCAGGCCGGCGATCTGCGGGGCGTCGAAACAGCGCCGCCACAGGGCGGCCAGCGCCGGCTCGTCGGCCGGGGTGGCGGTGCGGATCGTGGCGGTCACAGGGTCAGGTTCCCGTCCGTGCGCGCCTTGTCGCCGTTGGCCGGCATCGCGCTGCGCTTCGTGCCGTCCTCCACGCATGTGGTGTGCAGGACCGAGGCCAGGGCGTCCGGGGCGAGGTGGAGGGCGCCGCCGGTGAAGCGGCTGCCGGTCGCCGCGTAGTGGTTCGTCCCGTCGGCGATGCGGACATGGGCGGTGTCCGGGCCGGAGGCGGAGCTGCTGAGACCGTTGATGTCCCAGGTGGTCCGCCCCTCGCCGGCGGCCCGGCCGAGCAGGGCCTTGGCCTTGTTGCTGCCGGTGAGGCGGGCGCCGCCGGTGACGGTGATCCGCTGGTCGCGCACGGCGCTGAGTTCGATGCCGGTGTTCTCGTAGCTGCCGCCGTCGATCCGCAGATCCGCCGAACCGACCGAGAGCGGGGCCGCGTTCTCGGCGCCGGTGACCGTGCAGTCGGTGAAGCGGACGGGGCCCGCCCCGCGCAGGATCGCGCCGTCGACACCCTTGAACGTGCAGCGTACGAAGTGCACGGGCGCGGTGACCGGGGTCTGGACGAGGACGGCTCCGGCGGGCGGCTCGAAGGAGCAGTCGCTGATGGTGGTGGGCCGGGTGGAACGGGCGGAGCGCTGGGCGACCGCGAAGGTCTTCGCGGTACAGCCGCGCACCTGGGCGCCGTCGGCGTTGACGGTGAGGGTGCCGGCCTGGTCGAAGGTGGGGCGGGCGATCACCGTGATGTCTTCGAGGGTCAGGTCGGTGATCTTGGTGTTGGCGGTGAACCAGGAGCAGACATGTCTGCGCACCGTGATCCGCTTCGCCGAAATCCCCCACTGGGCACCGGAGTTGGCGATGTCCATCAGCCCGGAGTTGCCGTCGAAGAGCAGATCGTGCTCGTACTGCCCGTGCGTGGTGAAGGGGTTGCCGCCCGCGTCGTCGCCGTCGCCGTGGCAGTTCACGACGGTGCAGTAGGCGGAGGCGGTGAGGTCGTTGAGATGGCGGACATTGCTGGTCGTGCAGTCCGCGACCCGTCCGTACAGGCAGTAGATCTGCTGGGTGAGATAGCCCGCGCCGCCGTACTCGACGGTGGGCGGGTTCTTCAGGGAACAGTCCTCGGTGCGGAAACGGGTGCACCAGCGGCGCATGATGACCGGCCAGAAGGTACCGGTGGCGTGGATCCCGGAGACGTCGCAGCCCACGGCGTACTCGAAGCTGACCGGGTGGGAGCCGGTGTACTCGTCGGGGCCGGCGCCCTCGAAGACCATGTTGCGGATGTGGGTGCCCCGGACCGGTTCGATGCGGGTCCAGGTCAGGGTGCGGCCCGCAGCGAGTTCCCAGCCGTTGAGGTAGCCGATCCGGATGTGTCCGGCGTCGATGATCTCGGTGATCTCGACGAGTTTCTGGAGCTCGCGCTCGTCACCGCCGCCGCCCGCGACCGGGTCCACCTGGACGGCCCACCACTGACCGACTTCGAACGCCTTGGCGTCGGGGACCGGGAAGGTGTCGGTCAGCTCGATGACCTTGCCGGAGAGCGCGTGCTTGACGGTGGTGTCGGTGACGGTGCCGCGGAAGGAGAGGACGGCGCCGAAGGGGTTGTCGTGGGTGTTCTTCTCGATGCCTTCGGTGCGTATGCGGT
>NZ_JBHXTM010000034.1:29581-92927 GCF_042677325.1 Streptomyces sp. NPDC127117 | reverse complement strand
GGCCGGGAGACCGGGCCCGCCCGGCGGACGACGCTGTTCACTGCCGGGCGGTGGGTTCGAACCAGGTGGGTCCGTCGGTCATCGACTGCTTGATCCGGAAGAGCCCGAACTCGTTCAGCGGCGGCAGCGCGTCCACCGGGAACCAGCCCACCTCCAGCGACTCGTCGTCGTTGACGCAGGCCTCGCCGCCGGTCGCCCGGCAGCGGAAGGTCACGTCGAGGTACTGGCAGCGGTCACCGTTCGCATACTGCACGGGATCCAGGGCCTGGGTGAGCACCACCCGCTCCGCGACGCAGTGCACGCCCGTCTCTTCGTACACCTCGCGCTCCGCCGTTGCCGCCGGCTGTTCGCCCGGCTCGCAGATGCCGCCGATGACCGACCATTTACCGGTGTCGGAACGGCGTCCGAGCAGCACTCTGCCCTGGTCGTCGAAGACGATGGCGGTGACGCCCGGCAGCAGGAGCAGTTGCTGGCCCGCGGTGGCGCGGATCTCGCGGATGAAATCAGGAGTTGCCATGGATCCGACCTTACGTGGCGAGCCGGAGGGTCACCGGCCGCGTCGGCTCCGTACCGCACGGACGGCGACCAGGCCGAGCCCGGCCACGGCGATCAGCACCAGCACTCCTTCGGGTAGCGTGCCCATCCGGGTCGCGGGCGTCAGCGAGGACCTCAGCGGTACCTCGTCCACGAGCGCGTCCGGGGTGAACAGCTTCGTCTTCTCGACGATCTTCCCGTCCGGGCGGATGACGGCGCTGACCCCGCTGGTGACGGGGACGACGACGGACCGGCTGTGCTCGACCGCCCGCACCCTGGACATGGCCAGCTGCTGGTAGGTCATCTCGCTGCGGCCGAAGGTGGCGTTGTTGCTCGGTACGGCGATCAGCTGACCGCCGTGCATGACGGTGTCCCGTACGGCGTCGTCGAACGCGGCCTCGTAGCAGGTCACGAGCCCCACGTTCGTCCCTGCCAGGTCGAAGACCCCGACCTTCTTCCCGGGGCCGAAATCGCGCTGCACCCGGTCCACGTCGGAGCTGAAGATCCGTGCGACGGAGCGCATCGGCATGTACTCGCCGAACGGCTGGATGTGGCGCTTGTCGTACGTGTCGACGGGGCCCTTCTTCGGATCCCACTGGATGAGGGTGTTGCGCAGGTTCCCGCTCTCGGGCTCGACCACCGCGCCGATCACGGTGGGCACACCGATCGCCTTCACCGCGTCGTCGATGATGATCCGGGCGTCGGCGTTCCGGTACGGGTCGAGGTCGGAGGAGTTCTCCGGCCACAGGACGAAGTCGGGCTGCGGGACCTTGCCCTCCTTCACCTCCCGGGCGAGCTGCTCGGTGCGGCTCACATGGTTGTCCAGGACGGCGCGGCGCTGGGAGTTGAAGTCGAGTCCGAGCCGGGGCACGTTGCCCTGGATCGCGGCGACGGTCGCGGTGCCGTCCTCGGCCGAGTCGTCGACGAGGGGCAGCGCGGCGAACGCGCCGGCGACGGGTACCAGGACGCTCGCGGCCGCGGCGGCGACGGCCGCCCTGGGCAGCGTGCCGGTGCGCCGGTGGGCACGGAACCGAAGCACCGCTTCGCAGAGACCGAAGCCGCACAGCACGACCGCGAAGGAGAGCAGCGGCGTGCCCCCCAGGGCCGCGAGCGGCAGGAACACCCCGTCCGCCTGCCCGAAGGCGATCTTGCCCCACGGGAAGCCGCCGAACGGCACCCTGGCGCGGACCGCCTCGTCGAGCGCCCAGACCGCGGCGGCCCACACCGGCCAGCAGGCGAGGCGGCTGACCGCGGCGATCCCGATGCAGCCGACCGCGATGAACAACGCCTCGGCGGCGGCCAGGGCCAGCCACGGCACCGGGCCGACCTCCTCGCCGGTCCAGTGCAGCAGCGGCAGCATGAAGCCCAGTCCGGCGAGCAGGCCGAGGCCGAATCCGGCGCGGAGCCGTCGTCGGTGCAGCACCCAGCCGAGCAGGGCGAATCCGGGCAGCACCAGCCACCACAGGGGGCGTGGCGGGAAGCTCAGGTACAGCAGGACGCCCGCGATCACCGCGGCGGCGGGCCGTACCAGGCGTCGCGTCCGGGACACGGGGGATGTGGCCGGCTGCGCGGCTTCGACTGAGGTGATGGTGGCGCTCACCCGGCGGAGTCTACGGTGGCCGTCTGTGTGTCCGGGAGCCGCGCCCGCGTGGTGGAACCCTTCGTACCGGATCGTTCCGTCACTTTCCCGTACGGATCCGGTACCCCGTCGTTCCGGTCAGGCTCCGGCCGTCGCGCCGCTCGCCGGCAGCTGCAGGCGTTCGCGGATGAACCGGACGCCCGCCTCGGCGTCGTCGACCGTGATGGTGAACGTCCTGCCGTCACCGAGCCTGAGCACCAGGCCCTCGCCCCTGCGGACCACCACGGCCGTGCCCTGCTCGGGGCGCCAGCGGTAGCCCCAGCCGCCCCATTGGCGCGGGGTGACCTCGGGGGCGAATTCCGCGCCCACCACGTGGGTGAGCAGGATCCGGCGGCGCGGGACGCCCATGTGGCCGCAGCGCACCTCCAGTGCGTCCCCGTCGATCCTGACGGCGACGTTCACGAAGGCGAGGGTGCCGAACAGCATGAGCAGTCCGGCGGCGACACAGCCGATCACGGACATCAGCAGCGGGGCGATCCCGGAGGTCCAGTTGGAGGTGACGGCCAGCTGGACGCCGAGTGCCAGACAGGCCGCGCCCGCGACCGCGAGCACCCACTGGGCCCGGTTGGTGGCCCGGCCGATCCAGACGGCGGAGCGGGCGTCGGCTCCGTTGTGCCGGGGTTTTCGGAGGTGGTCCCTCATGTCAAGCAGCGTACTTAAGAATCCGCACGCCGGGGATGGGCCGGACGGCCCGCGCCAGGTCAGCGGGCCGGGCTGACCGCCCCCAGCAGCCGCCCCTCGGCGTAGGCCAGAGCGGGCCCCGGCAGCTCGGCGGGGCGGCCGCTGAGCAGCACTTCGAGAGCGGCGGACGGTTCGGCCGACGGAGCGGGTTCGGCACCGATCCGGCGCAGTGCCTGGGCGGCGACGGCGCCCGCGGAACCGTGCAGCGCGACGGGCGGCAGACCCGGCTGTCGCACGGCGGCACGGATGCGTTCGGCGACCAGTTCGTAGTGGGTGCAGCCCAGGACCACGGCCCGGACGTCGTGCGGGGTGCGGGCGGCGGCCGCGGCGATGGCGAGGTCGATCGCGGTCTCGTCCGCGTTCTGCACGGCGTCGGCGAGACCCGGGCAGGCCACCTCGGTGACGTCGACGGAGCCGGCGAATTCACGGATGAGTCCGCGCTGGTACGGGCTGCCCGTGGTGGCGGGCGTGGCCCAGATCGCGACCGGGCCGCCGCCGGTGACGGACGGCTTGATCGCGGGGACGGTGCCGATGACCGGCAGCGTGGGTTCGAACTCGGCGCGGAGCGCCGGCAGGGCGTGCACGGAGGCCGTGTTGCAGGCGACGATCAGTGCGTCCGGCCGGTGGGCGGCGGCCGCGCGGGCCACGTCGAGCGCGTGGGAGGTCACGTATTCGGGTGTACGCGGTCCCCAGGGCATTCCGTCGGGGTCGGAGGACAGCACCAGATCGGCATCGGGCCGCAGTCGGCGTACCTCGGCGGCTGCCGCGAGCAGACCGATTCCTGAGTCCATGAGCGCGATCTTCACCCGGTCACCATAGTCGACCGCCCTTGCGGTTCCGTCCCGGTGGGGCAGACTGCGGCGAATGACTGCCGTTGCCTGGATCGCCGTGGGTTCGCTGGCCGCATGGGTGTGGCTGCTGCTGGGACAGGGGTTCTTCTGGCGGACCGGCCAGCGGCTGCCCCGCAGGGAGGCTCCCGCCCGCTGGCCGTCCGTCGCGATGGTGGTGCCCGCACGCGACGAGGCCGAGATGCTGCCGGTGAGCCTGCCGTCGCTGCTGGCGCAGGACTATCCGGGACGGGCGGAGATCTTCCTCGTCGACGACTGCAGCAAGGACGGGACCGGGGAGGTGGCCCGCGCGCTGTCCGTGCGGTACGGGGGGCTGCCGGTGACGGTCGTCTCGCCGGGCGAGCCCGAGCCGGGCTGGACGGGCAAGCTCTGGGCGGTCCGGCACGGGATCTCCCTGGCCCGGACCAGGGATCCGGATTATCTGCTGCTGACCGACGCGGACATCGCGCACGAGCCGGACAGTCTGCGGGAGCTGGTGGCCGCCGCCGAGTCGGGTGGCTTCGACCTGGTCTCGCAGATGGCCCGGCTGCGGGTGTCGAGCCTCTGGGAGCGGCTGGTCGTGCCCGCCTTCGTGTACTTCTTCTCGCAGCTCTATCCGTTCCGGTGGGTGAACCGTGCGGGCGCCCGGACGGCCGCGGCGGCCGGTGGCTGTGTGCTGCTGCGGACCGGGGCGGCGGAGCGGGCGAGGGTGCCGGAGTCGATCCGGCAGGCGGTGATCGACGACGTGTCGCTGGCGCGGGCGGTGCAGCGCAGCGGCGGGCGGATCTGGCTGGGGCTCGCCGAGCGGGTGGACAGTGTGCGGCCGTATCCGCGGCTGGCGGATCTGTGGCGGATGGTGTCACGGAGCGCGTACGCCCAGTTGCGGCACAGTCCGGCGCTGCTGCTGGGAACGGTGCTGGGGCTCGCGCTGGTCTATCTGGTCCCGCCGGTCGCGCTCGTCGCCGGGCTGCTGGCCGGTGACCCGGCCGCGGCGTGGGCGGGCGGGCTGGCGTGGGCGGTGATGTCGGGGACGTATCTGCCGATGCTGGGCTACTACCGGCAGTCGCTGTGGTCGGCGCCGTTGCTGCCGTTCACCGCGGCGCTCTATCTGCTGATGACGGTCGATTCGGCGGTGCAGCACTACCGGGGCCGCGGCGCGGCCTGGAAGGGGCGTACGTACGCCCGTCCCGAGGCCGCGCCGGACCGGTGAACCGAGCCGGCGGTGGGCCGACGGCGGCAGAGCCGTCCGGACCACCGGGGGGTTATTTGCGGCCGGGCGTCCAGTTCATGCCCCACCCGTAGGCGTAGTCGATGGTGCGCTGCGGGCTCACGCCGCGCTCGGGGACGAGATAGCGGGCCTCGCGCTGCACCGTGAGGTCTCCCCCGTTGTTGGTCAGGAGCGCCAGTGCGCAGACGGTGGACGGGACGGTGCACTCGTCGAGCGAGAAGTCGATCGGGGCGCCGTGCTGGGGCTGGAGAGTGACGCTCGCGTGGAGATCGGCGAAGCTCCGGGCGCCTTCATAGATGGTGACGAAGATCAGGACCCGCCGGAGCTTGTTCATGTGGTCGAGGTTGACGGTGAGGTTCTCGCCGGTGGCGACGGCACCGGTGCGGTCGTCCCCGTCGAGATGGATGTAAGGAGGCTGGTGGAGAGCGCCGAACGCGTTTCCCAGCGCCTGCACGACTCCCTTGCGGCCGTCGGTCAGTTCGTACAGGGCGCAGAGATCGAGATCGAGGTCCGAGTGGTTGGCGACCGCCCGGCCGAGTTTGCTTCCCCAGCCCTTGAACTGTTTGCGCACTTCCCAGTTGAGATTGACGCGAAGCGCGCCCGAAGTGCCGCCCTGTTTGGCGAGGGAGACCGATGGCGCGTCCTTGGTGAGCGTCACCTTGGTGAGGCGGACGGGCGCGGTGACAGGGGGTGCGGACGGCACCGGGGGTGCCATCGGCGGGGCGGGCGGGGCCGGCTGCCGGTGGTCGACCCGCGTTGCGCTTTGAGGCTGTTGGGGCATCTGGGGCTGGTGGTACGGCTGAGCCGGCTGGGGCCGCTGCGGCTCGTCGACGGAAATCCCGAAGTCGGTCGCGAGCCCTTCGAGGCCGGTGTCGTATCCCTGGCCGACGGCGCGGAATTTCCAGGCGCCCTGGCGACGGTAGAGCTCCCCCAGGATGAACGCGGTCTCGACCGTCGCGTCCGCGCTGTCGAAGCGCGCGATCTCCCTGCCGCTCGCCGCGTCCGTGATCCGTACGTAGAGCCCGGTCACCCGGCCGAACGTGCCGCCGTCCGCGGAGGCCGCGAGGACCACCCGGTCGACGGCCGGCTCGATGCGCGCCAGGTCGACCGCGAGACTGTCCGTCGTCCCGGCACCGGCGGTGCGCTTGCCCTCGTGGCGCACCGCGCCGGATGCGTGCGAGGGCTGGTTGTAGAAGACGAAGTCGGCGTCGCTGCGCACCTTTCCCGACGACACGAGAAGGAGCGCCGACCCGTCCACGTCCGGTGTCCCCGGGGAGGTGCGCCACCCCAGTTCGACCCGCACGGCCTGAGCCGCCACCGGAACATTGGCCCCTTTTAGCATGGTCATGCTCGCCCCCATCGCGAGTCCGGCTGCCCGAAAACTTTTCTCCGCCAACCTAATCCCCCGGACCGTCACAGGAGTCACGGACGTCCGGTCCGGCCCCGGCGATCCACCGGTAGCCCGTGTGAGCCCGCCCCCTCGCGGTCAGCGGTGGCCGGTCGCCTCGCCACGGAGAACGGTGCGGCCCGGTCCGCGCGCCGTCGGTGGCCGGGTCCGGACCCGGATCCCCTGCGGGGACGGGCCCATTGGGCCGGACCTAGCCTGTTCGAGTGCTTGGGGCGGCCCTTTGCGGCAGCACGGTTCACAATCCGCTCCGAAGAGCGAATCTCCGCAAAGAATGCCCGCTATGAGATCAATGCCTCAGCGCCTCGCCTCGCTGCGCTCGCGCGCCGGTTTCACCAGGACCTCCTGCGCCGTGCTCGCCATGGCCGTGCCCGTGCTCACCTTCGGACTGCCGGCCGCGCCCGCCGTGGCCGCTCCCCTGCCCGGCGGGCTCGGGCCCTGCGTCCCCGGCAGTTGCCCGGACCCCTTCCCCGAGATCAACAACGGCCAGATCGCCGGGCGGGACGACGCGATCAACGTCTTCGTCGGGAACGACTTCCTGGTACGCGGGCGAGCCGCTGAAGCCGAGGGCCGCGTCGTCGTGCTCGACGACTTCGACCAGAACAAGGACACGTCCGCCGGCGGCCTCTACAACCTGGGCATCGCCGGTGTCGGCTCCCGGGTGGCACCTCCGGTCGACTCCGACTTCCTGACCACCGGCGGCAACGTGAGCATCGCCGCCGGGCAGCGGCTGGAAACGACCGGCGGCCTGCTCGGCGAGCGGGGCATCGTCCGGCACGCGGGTACCCGGACCGGCGCCGTGACCGGCGAGTTGATCCAGGACGACGCCGCCGTCGAGCCGTACTCCGGCCTGCGCGACCAGTTGACGGACGCCAGCCGCTGTTACGCCCGGGTCGACGGCCGGCCGCGCACTCCGACGGGCACGGCCGTCAACCAGGGGACACAGACGCTGTTCACCGGTGACGGGACGTCAGCACTACAGGTCTTCAACGTCGACTTCGACATGGTCGGGCCGGGCGGCGCGCAGCAGGGCATCGTCTTCGCGGACATTCCGGACGACGCGACCGTTCTGGTCAACGTCCTCGGGACGAACCGGGTGCTGAACACGTACAGCGGTGGCATCTCCGACGACACGGACCCGCTGAACGCCTACCGTGAGCGGCTGCTGTGGAACTTTCCCGACGCCACGACGGCCGACCTCCAGGGAACCGGTCAGTTCCAGGGCAGCTTCCTGATGGGTGAGCAGTCCTCGATGACCAATGTGCGGCTGGCCGGCGTCAATGGCCGCTTCTTCACCACCGGTTCACTCACCCACACCAGTTCCGCGACGGGCGGCGGCGGCCAGGAGTTCCATGCCTACCCGTTCAACGGCGACCTGCCGGACTGCGGCGGACCGCAGCCGACGACCGGTGAGGTCCGGGTGCTGAAGACCGACACGGACACCGGCGCTCCGCTCGCCGGAGCCGACTTCGAACTCTGGCGCGAGACCAACGACGTCCCCGGCCTCCAGACCACCGGTACCGCGCCCGACACCAGGGTCACCACCTGCACCACTGCGGCCGACGGCATCTGCGCCGCGACCACCACGACCGGCACCTACTACTGGCGTGAGACCGCCGCCCCCGACGGCTACGACCTGCCCGACCCCAATGTCTTCGGCCCTCTCGTCCTCACCCGGGGCAACGCCGGCACCGGCGTCGAGACCGAGGCGCAGAACACCGCCACGTCCGAGCCGCCCGGCACCGGCCGGATCGACCTGGTGAAGACGGACCGCAAGAACGGGGAGCCGCTGGCCGGCGCCGTCTTCGAACTCTGGCGCGAGACCAACGACGTCCCCGGTCTCCAGACCGGCGGCACCGAGCCCGACACCCGGGTCGACGACTGCTCCACCGACGGGGACGGCGGGTGCACCTTCGACGACCTGCTGCTCGGCGCGTACTACCTGCGCGAGACCGCCGTACCGGAGGGCTACGTCCTGCCGGCGAACCCGGTCTCCGGGCCGTACCAGGTGACGGCGGAGAACAGCACCACAGGTGTGACGGCAACGATCGAGAACACCCGGGGTGAGCCCTGCAAGGGCAAGAGCTGCGAGGACCGGCGCGCGTAGCCCGTCCGCTCACCGGTTCGGCCGTTCACGTATGGCGACCGAACCGGTGGGCTGATGCACTGGCTGGGCCCCGCACGCACCGCCAGGAGGCCATCCGTGCACCCAGTTCGCGTTGCCAGTGCCGTGACCGCCGCAGCCGCCACGGCAGTGCTCTGCTCAGCCCCCGCCACCGTCGCCGCACCGGACGGCCCGGCCGCCGCGTGCACCGCTCCCACCGGCCCCTACCAGCGCCCGATGGAGAAGCACCTCGGCCGCCCCGTGGACGGCCGCCAGTCCGCGGCCGACTGCGCGGCGATCCGCACGTTCCAGCGCGAGCACAAGGTCTCGCGCACCGATGGGTTCGCCGACCTCGGTACCTACCGCACCATGGTCGCCGTCGAGGCAGCCCCTGACCCGAATGCCGCCGGCCACTGTCCGACCCGTTCGTACCGGGTCACCTGCACCGACATGGACCGGCAACTCCTCTGGGTACAGACCGGAGACCGGGTGGTATTCGGACCGGTTCCCATCCGCACGGGCCGCGACGCGCAGGAGACGCGGCCCGGCTGGCATTCGATCTACTGGCGCGACAAGGATCATGTCTCGACCCTCTACGACGACGCGCCCATGCCGTACTCCCAGTTCTTCGACGGTGGCCAGGCACTGCACGGGCACCCCGGGGACCTGTACGACGGCGGCGGCTCGGCCGGATGCGTCAATCTGACGGTGGACGACGCGGCGGCCCTGTGGGACCTCCTGAACATCGACGACCGCGTGTACGTATGGGGCGTCAAGCCGGGCACGGCGGGCTGAGGCGCGCCGCGTCCCCGTACCGGCACCATGTCGCGTGTGTTGGGCTCGGCGGAGGTGACTTCATCGTCCGGTCGGACTTCGTCCTGGTCACGCCCGCTTCGACAGGTCGACGTGGCGCGCGGCGCCTGGTGCGGACGGTGGCTGCGTGATGCGGGACCTGAAGGGGGTGGAGGCTCTCGTGACCTTCGCCGCGAGCGGTTTCGTTCTGCTCGTGGGACACGACCCGGCCGGCCACGTCACCGGGCAGAGCGACTGGCAGACCGCGAACAAGGGCGCCGAAGCCGAGGAGCCCGGCGAAGGCGAGAATCCGCATCGCGGGCGGTGGGGGCTTCCGGCTCATGTTGGTCAGCAGTCCAGTCGAGCTGAACCGGCTGCCCCGTCCGCCTGTTCCGCACGACCGGACAGGGGGACCGAGCCGGTCCTCGAGCTGACACATCGTGTCATGAAGTGGCGTGGCTGCCTCGGCCGAGTTCCTTGAGGAACTGTCGTTGGCCGTCCAGGAATCCGTCCGCGAAGAGCGAGTGGGGGGAGAAGAGCGCGGTGAGCGTGATCTTGAGGTCCGACTGCTCAATGGACTGCTTGAGCAGCGAATGAGTCGCGTCCGGGTAACGCCTGACCGTCAATGCACCGCCCGAGTCCAGCACCTTGTGATAGGTGCGCTCCGTGTCGGCGGTGTCCACGTTGATGTCATGCCCCGCGAGGGTCAGCAGCACCGGTACGCCGCGCAGAGCACGGAGGTCCTGCGTGGCGTCCGCGGTGTGGTTCTTGGAGATGAAGGCCCAGCGATCGGCGGTCATGCCGTCCGCGTCGCCGCCCATCGCCCTGACGTACTCCTCGAAGGACGCGTGGCGTCCCAGCAGCCGGCGGGTGGTGTCGCTCTTGGCGACCTCCGCCTTGGTGCGGGCTGCTGATGCGTCGGCGGCGCGCAGCTCGGCGAGGAGGTTGTAGCGGCCCTGCTGGAGCCAGTTGATCGCGGGCGAGACGGCGATGACAAAGCTCACGGGCGTCTTGGCGGCGATCTTCGGCAGGACCCAGCCCGCCTGGCTGGCGCCCCAGAGTCCGATCCGGTCGCCGTCGATGTCCGGGCGGGCGCGCGCCCAGGCGATGGCGGCGGCTGCCTCGTCGGCCCGGTCGCCCATGGACTGGTCGAGCCAGTCGCCGGGTGCGCCCGCGACGCCGGGCTTGTCCCAGGACAAGGAGGCGTACCCGGCCTTGGCGCTCGCCTCCCACATGGGCTTGTAACCGTCGTCGTGGGTGGCGTCGACGGGACCGTCGCCGTGGACGTACACGACCAGACCGTGGTGCTTGCGGCCGTCCTTGGGGATGGCCAGTACGCCGTTGAGGGTGTGGCCGCCGTGACGGATCGAGACCCGCTGCTCGTCCATGTCGTAGGAGTTCTGCCACAGCACCACACCGACGAGGCCGGCGGCCACGATCAGGACCGTGACCAGTGACCACACAGCGGTGCGGAGCCCGCGCCGCCGGGGCTGGGTCTTTGGACGCATGGGATGGCCGCCTCCGTTCGGGTTCGAACACCAAAACTATCACTACAAAAACGGTCGTCGACAATCTGTTAGATTTGACTCTCGGTTTCAGCGGGAAAGGGGCACGGCATGGGACTGGACACGACAGGCCCCGGGGCCGGACCGGTGACAGTGCGGCGGGGCGTTCCGACTGGAGCCGAGCGGCGGGCGGCGGAGCTGTACTGGGACGCCTTCGGCCGCAAACTCGGTCCCGCCCTGAACCCGGCGGGCAAGGCGGTGCCCTTCATCGCCGCCCACCTGAACACCGATCGAGCGGTCTGCGCACTCCTCGACGGGCAACTCGTCGGCCTCGCCGGCTACCAGCACGGCGGGCGGGCCCTCACCGGGGGATCGGCCCGCGCCGTGCTGCGCGCGTACGGGCACCTACGCGGACTGCGCCGACTCCTGCTCCTCGCCCTGTTCGAACGTCACCCGGCCCCCGGACAGCTCGTCATGGACGGCATCGCCGTGGAGCCGGCCATGCGCGGCCGCGGCGTCGGGAGCCTGCTCATCGAGGAAGTAGCCGCCGTCGCGGCGGAGCAGGACTGCCGGGAGATCAGACTGGACGTGATCGACACCAACCCGCGCGCCAGGGCCCTGTACGAGCGGCGCGGCTTCACGGCCGTACGAACCGAGCACACGCCCTGCCTCCGCAGGCTGCTCGGATTCGGCGCGGTGACCACCATGCACCGCCCGGTCGGAACAAGAGAGGTCAGAGAACTGTGAGCGCCGAGACCGACCACGTCGAGGTCCCCACCCGCATGCTCGTCCACGCGCTGATCCGCGAGGACGGCACCGTCGGCGCGGACGAGCTGTACACCGTCGCCAACACTCTGGGCATGAGCGACCAGCAGGTACGGCTGTGCGTCAAACGCCTCGTGACCGAAGGCCGGTTCACCCATGAAGGCCGAGGCCGCAAGGCGGAGCTGCACGCGACCACGGACACCACGCGCGCCCTCGCCCCCAACGCGGACTTCCTGCGGCACGCATTCCAACAGGACGCCGGGCTCGCGCCCTGGGACGGTGTCTGGCACCTGGCCGCCTTCGCGGTGCCCGAATCGGCGCGCACCGCCCGGGACGCCCTGCGCGAGAAGCTCGTCCACCTCGGCGGCGCCCCGCTCCAGGGCGGATTGTACGTCTGCGCCAACACCTGGGAACCGTACGTCGAGGAAGCGGCCCACCGCCTGGGCGCCCACGGCGTGCTCACCCTTCTCACCACGACGGACCTGCGCAGGGGTGACACCCGAGAGCCCGGCGAACTCGCCCGCCGTCTGTGGCCCCTGCAGGAGATCGCCGACCGCTACCACCGCCTCAGCCGCATCGCCCGGCCCCGCCTCGCCCGGCTCACCGGCCCTGCCGAACCCTCCCCGTCCGCACTGCTCACCATCGCTGTCGAGCTGGCCGCCGAACTCACCCGCGCCATCGAGCCAGACCCGCTGCTGCCGCCTCAGCTCCTGCCCCAGCCCTGGCCCGGCACCCATGCCCGGGAGCTCATCGCCGGGTGCTGGGCGGCCCTGCACGAACGCGACCAGGGCGAAGCTCGCCCGGCTCTCTTCCGCCTCTACGCCGACATCACCCGCGAAGCAGCCGACCGGGCCAGGCGCTGAAGACGGAACGGACGGCGCAGGTCATGCCTGTCGGGGCGAAGGCAACGCGAGGACACCCGCCTTGCGGACGGACGGGCATCGGAGGTTGCGCCCGTTGATTCGTACCGACCGGTGGTGCGGGCGGCCTGGAGATCCTCATCCCGGTCGACCAGGCGTTCCTTCAGGCCGGCGACTTGCTGTTCGAGGCGCTCGGCCTTGCGCTGGGAGAGTGCCGCTGTCGGGAACGGCCTCAGCCGCACCTTCCCGCTCACCGTCACGAGCGCATTCCCATCAACACTTGCGACATCCCCGACGCCGGTTTCGGAACTGCCGCCCACGGATTCACCACCCGGGGTGACACCGCAATGCACGACACCCTCCGCAACCCAAGGGAACGTGACCCGTTACGCCTCTGCCTGCACGTGCGGTGCGGCGGTCGTCGGTGACAGCGCCGCAGAGGCGGTGAACAGCGCGTGGACGGCGGCGCGCACCTGGCCGGCCACCACCTCGGGAGTGGAGGTGTCGAGCTTGCCGTCGAGGTGCAGGAACGCCAGGCCGTGGACGAGGGCCCACACCGTGGTGGACAGCGCGTCAGGATCGGCGCCGGGGAAGGTGCGGCGGACGATGCCGCGGACGTATTCCGAGATGGCGGTGGTCGCGCTGACCCGTTCCTCACTGTCCGGATCGCAGGGCTCCGCGAACATCACCCGGAACAGCGCGGGACGCTCCAGCGCGAAACGGACGTAGGCGACGGCGACCGCCGCGAGTTCGTCGGGCGTCGAGGGCGAGGGGTGCGCCGAGGCCAGATGTCCGGCGAGTTCGCGGTAGCCCTGCGCGGCCACCGCCGAGACGAGCGCGTCACGGTCCGCGTAGTGCCGGTAGGGAGCTGTCGCCGACACGCCGGCGCGCCGCGCCACCGCCCGCAGGGACAGTCCGGCGCTGCCGTCCTCCTCCAGCAGCTCCCGCGCGGCGCGCAGACAGGCGGCGCGCAGATCGCCGTGGTGGTACGTGCCGCTCGCTTGCGACATAGGTCACACTCCCTCATGTTTACGCCGCTCACATCGCTGCCCTAATGTGAACGCTGCATACATCGTAAGCGATCGAGATCGAATCGAGAGGGAACCCGGATGACCAGTGAGTTGTTCACGCCGTTGCCCCTGCCCTCCGGGCAGGTACTGAACAACCGGATCGCCAAGGCGGCCATGGAGGAGAACATGGCCGCCGACGGCCAGCTCCCGGACGAGGAGTTGTTCGGTCTGTACCGGCGTTGGGCCGCCGGCGGCACCGGACTGCTGATCACCGGCAACGCCATGGTCCACGCCGAGGCGCTGACCGGCCCGGCCGGTGTGGTGCTCGACGCTGCCGCTCCGCTGGAGCCGTTCGCCGAGTGGGCCGAGGCCGGCAAGTCCGGCGGCGGATCGGTCTGGATGCAGATCAACCATCCCGGCCGCCAGATCGGCTCCGACATGCCCGGCGTCGTGTGGGGCCCTTCCGCGGTCGCCGTCGACCTGGGCAGGCACAGCGGCCGTTTCGGCCGCCCCGTCGCCATGACGCCCGAGCAGATCCGGGCCACCGTGACCCGGTACGCCGTCACCGCCCGGCGAGCCGAGCAGGCCGGATTCGACGGGGTGGAGATCCATGCCGCGCACGGCTATCTGCTGTCGCAGTTCCTCTCCCCCCTGGTCAACCGGCGCACCGACCAGTGGGGCGGTTCGCTGGAGAACCGGGCCCGGATGCTGCTTGACATCGTCCGCGCCGTCCGTGCCGCCGTCTCCCCGTCCTTCGCCGTCGCGGTCAAGCTCAACTCCGCAGACTTCCAGCGAGGCGGCTTCGACGCCGACGACGCACGCCAGGTGATCGAGATGCTCGCGCCGCTCGGCGTCGACCTGGTCGAGCTCTCCGGCGGCAGCTACGAGAGCCCGGCGATGTCCGGCCGTCCGGCCGATGCGCGCACCCAGGCCCGCGAGGCGTACTTCCTTGAGCTGGCGAAGGACCTGGTCAAAAGCAGCCCGCTGCCGCTGATGCTCACCGGCGGCATCACCCGGCGCGAGACTGCCGAGAGGGTCCTCGACAGCGGTGTGGCGATCATCGGGATGGGCACCGCCCTCGCCGTCACCCCGGACCTGCCCGAGCGCTGGCGGACCGGCCGCGAGGCCGACCGGCAGTTGCGGCCGGTGACCTGGTCCGACAAGGCACTCGCCTCGGCCGCGGGCATGGCGCAGGTCCGCCACCAGATGCGCAGGATCGCCCGCGGCAGCCGCCCCACGCCCAACACCCACCCGGCGATCGCCCTCCTCACCGAGCAGCTCAAGCAGCGAGGGGCACTGCGCCGGTACCGCACCTGGCTGAACACGGCGAGGCGCGCCGCGTAGCAGGCCGCCGCAGGCGCCCCGGGTACTCACCCGCGCGTCTCTTCTCCGGCGGTGTCCCCGCCGGTTCAACTGTCGTGCAGTGCCGACCCCAGGTAGTCGATGGCGATCTTGCGGGCGATGTTGGCGGCCCTGGTGTCGCGCAGGCTGTCCAGGAGCAGGAAGTCGTGGACCATGCCCGCCACCCGGACCGAGGTGACGTCGACGCCCGCCTCACGGAGCTTGTTGGCGTACTGCTCGCCCTCGTCGCGCAGCACGTCCGCCTCGTCGGTGATGACCAGGGTGGGCGGCAGCGCCCGGAGCTGTTCCAGGGGCGCCCGGAGCGGGGAGGCGTACACCTCGGCGCGCTGAGCGGGGTCGGTGGTGTAGGCGTCCCAGAACCACTTCATGCCGTCGCGGGTGAGGTAGTAGCCCTCGGCGAACTGCTGGTAGGACGAGGTGCCGAAGTCCGCGTCGGTCACCGGGTAGAGCAGGACCTCGGCCTTGAGGTCGATCCCGCCGCGGTCCTTGTTCATCAGCGCGAACACCGTCGACATGCAGCCACCGACCGAATCGCCGGCGACGGCGATGCGCGAGGTGTCCATGCCGTTCTCCCCGCCGTGCTTCACGACCCACTGGCCCACGGCGTAGTTCTGCTCCACCTGGGTGGGGTACTTGGCCTCCGGCGCCCGGTCGTAGACGGGGAAGACACCCGCCGCGCCCGCGCCGACGGTGAGTTCCCGGAAGAGGCGGTCGTGGGTCTTGTCGTCGCCGAAGACCCAGCCTGCGCCGTGGATGAAGAACAACACCGGCAACGGGCCGCTCACGCCCTTGGGGCGGATGATGCGAGTGCGGACCGTACCCCACTCACCGGCGTCGACCTCGACCCACTCCTCGTCGACCTCGGGGCGGGGCACGCTGGTGTCGCTCTGCAGGTCGGCGAGGATGGCACGGCCCTTTTCCGGCGGGACCTCGTAGATCCGGGGGTGCGGGTCCGTGGCCTCGGCCAGCGCCTTCGCGGCGGGTTCGAGGCAGGGGGTGATGGGGGGCGGGAGTTCGGTCATGGCCTTTCCTCGGGTCGGTCACACGAGTGCGTCGTCGCGCGGCCTTCTCGGCCGCTGCTGGTGACGGCTGTTCGAGGCGGAGATCGCCCATGTCCATGTTTGGCGCCCCGGCCGCGGGTCGCAACCGGCACGCGAAGCCCCCGCCCGCGTCGCGCGCCGGACGACGGGGGCGGGAGGGCGGATCAGAGTGTCCTGGCCGTCGGGACCTCGTAGATGTACTCCTCGATCCGGTCGATGAGGCCGTCGTCCTCGAACCGGAAGCAGACCGCGGCGTGGACCTTGCTCTCGGACCCGTCGGCCGCACTCAGGTGAAGCACCTGCTGCTGGAGGACCTCGTTCGTATTCCGGAACTGGCGGATCACGTCGTACCGCAGCGTATCGACGTCGGCGGCGAAGGCCTCGAAGCGCCGCAGTGTCGCATCGATCGTCCGCGCCCCCTGTCCGTCGTTCTGCCACACGGTGGCGCCGCCGGTGCACATCGCCCGGCACCCGGCGAAGTCGTACGCCTCCAGACAGCGCAGAAACGAAATCGCCTGCTCGCCGATGTCCTGTCCCATATCGAGTTCCCATCCGCTGTCTCTCGTCGAATGTGCGGCCGCCGATGGGCCGTTGCGCCGTTCGAAGGCCGGGGCGCAGCTCTCAGAGGAGTTCGAGCCGGCGCAGGTCAGTGACGTACTTGGTGATGAGAGCCGCCGACAGATGGGGGATGTCCTGGCCGGGGCCGACCTTCGCGGCGTGCACGGCGGCATGGAACCGGTCCGCGGGTATCGCCGACCCGGGGACGGCCTCCCCGGGCTGCGCGAAGGCGTGCAGCAGGGGCAGCAGCGAGTGCTGACGCTGCCTCTCCGGCAGGGCGCGGAGCGCCGCCGTGATGCGGGTGAGCCATTCGCCGTAGCCGTCGATCCGCCGGATCGGGTGGCCTGCCTCGATGAGCCAGTCGACGAAGGTGTCCAGCGAGATGCCGTCGTCGTGCGGGTTCAGCGCGTTGAAGGTCCGGTAGCCGTCGGTGGCCCGCGCGCCCAGCGCGGTGACGGCCTCCGCGGTGAAGTCGACCGGCAGACCGTCGTAGTGCGCGCGGTCACCGGTCCGGTAGAACGAGGCCGGCGCGATGCCCGTGGCGAGCAGGCTCAGCAGCAGGCGGGTGAACAGGTCGGGGACGTTCAGCTGGCCCTGGTAGCTGCTGTGCGCGAGGATCATGTCCGACCGGAAGACGGTGACCGGCAGGCCGCACAGGTCGTGTGCCTCCCGGAGCAGGACCTCCCCCGCCCATTTGCTGGTCGCGTACCCGTTGGCGTAGCCCTCGTCGATCCGCCGCACCGGGCCGGCGCCGCGGATGTCGGCGTCCTCTCCGAGAGCCGGCATCCCTGCTCCGGCCTCCACGGCGACGGTCGACACATAGGTGACGGGCTTGATCCGGGCGGTGAGCGCCAGCCTGATCAGCTCTGCCGTGCCGACGACGTTGGGACCGAACAATTGCCGGTACGGCAGTACGTGGTTGACCAGGGCAGCCGGGTGGACGATCAGGTCCACGGTGTCGGCCAGGCCGTTCCACGTGTCCTCGTCCAGGCCCAGGTGCGGCTCGCCGATGTCGCCCGCGAGTACGTCCAGGGTGCCTTCGGCCAGATCCCGGTACCGCCGGAGCAGTTCCGCGTCACCGCTGTCGAATGCCTCCTCCAGCCGCTTCGCAGCGGCAGCCGCGTCGCTCGCGCGTACGACGCAGATCAGCTTGCCGCCCGAGGGCGCCAGCCGCTCCAGCCATTCCAGGCACAGGAACCGGCCGAGGTAGCCGTTGGCCCCGGTCAGCAGGACGGCCTGCACGGCACCGCGGGGGCGGGGCAGCGTCGGCGCGGCGGCGAGCGTCCGCGCGCCGATGAACTTGTCCAGGGTGAGGTCACCGGCGCGGACTTCGGTGCTGTGCTCGCCGTGCACGGAAGCGAATGTGGGCCGCTCCGCCCCAAACTCGCGCTCCGCCTCGATGTATCTCGCCAGCCGGGCCAGATCGTTGGCCGGGCTGATGACCACCCCGACCGGAAGCTCGATGTGGAAGATCTCCTTCATGAGGAGCGAGAAGGACAGCGCGGTCAGGGAGTCCCCGCCCAGGTCCGTGAAGTGCGCGTCGGCGCGCAGAGCGGTGTCCGGACAGCCCAGCATTGCCTGGACGGCCCCGGTGACCGTCTCCAGCACCGGCCGGTCCGCAGCGGCTCGACGCAGCTCGCGCACCTCCCTGACCTGACCCTCGGCGATCTCGTCGTACAGCCGGTCGAGCGCCTGCCCGTAGCGCTCCTTGAGCCTGGGGCGCAGCAGTTTGTGGCTCTCGGAGAGCAGGCCGTTCTCCGGGCTGAAGGGTTCGGTCTCGATCAGGAAGTCACGCGGGATCTCGTACGAGTTGAGCTCGGCTTCCCGGGCCATCTGCTGGAGCGCCTCGCTGAGCAGCGACTTGAGTGAACCGGACCCTTCGCCGCCGTCGGCCCGGGCGCCGGGCGCGGGCACCACCACCGCGAGCAGGTAGGCGCGTTCGCTGTTGCCGTGCACATAGATCTGCCGGATGAGGGGGCTGCCGGCGAAGACGGTCTCCAGGCGGGAGACGGCCACGAATTCGCCTTGGGACAGCTTCAGGGTGTCCTTGGTGCGGTCGACATAGACCAACCGGTCGGGTCCGAGCTCGGCCATGACGTCGCCGGTCCGGTAGTAGCCGTCCTCGTCGAAGATCTCGGCGGTGACCTCGGGCCGCTTGTAGTAGCCGGGAATCATGCTTTCCGTCCTGAGCAGCAGTTCCCCGCGCGGATGCGGTAAGTCGGTGCGGAAATAGCCCAGTTCCGGGACGTCGGCCAGCTTGTAGTCGATCACGGGCGGGCGTTGCACCACCGTGTCGAGCAGGACTCCCCCGGCCTCCGTGGAACCGTAACCGGTGTACAGGTGGAGGTTCAGGCAGGACTCCACGAAGGCCGCGACCTCCGCGGACAGCGGGGCGGTCCCGCAGAACGCCTTGGCGACGCGTCCGCCCAGGAAGTTCTCGCGCAGGTCCGTCATGACCGCTGTCTCGACGTCACCCGGCTCGCCGGCTCTGCGGCCCAGTTCGCTCCGGTACTGCTGGAAGAGCATGTCGCACAGGCGCGGGACCATGGTCAGCTCGGTGGGACGGATCAGCGCGATGTCCTCGAACAGGGTGGACAGGTCGCTCCTGGCGGTGAAGTAGCCGACCCCGCCCCGCACGAGTGAGCCCATCAGGGCGTAGCGGCCCGCGAGATGGCTCTGCGGCATGTAGAGGATGCTGACCGGGGGTCCATCCGCCGCCCCGTAGCTGAATCCGTACCACGCGGTGCCGACCAGCCGCTGGGTGTACATGGCCCCCTTGGGGGTTCCGGTGCTGCCGGACGTGTAGATGAGCAGGGCCAGCGGATCGTCCCCCGCTTCGGCGGTGAACAGCGGGGCGGGCGGCAGGCCCGTTCCGCGTTCGATCAGCGTGGCCAGTGAGTCGATGACCACCGGGCGGCCGGCTTCGGCCAGGCGACGCCGGGCGGACTCGAAGGCGGTTCGCTGGTCGGTGACTTCGGGACGGTAGTCGAAGACGATCACGTGCTGGATCGAGCTTTCCCCGGTCACGGCTTCGACGGCGGTGTCCAGTCGCTCGATGCTGGTGGCGAGGGCGCGCGGCTCCGTCTCCGCGATGATCGGCGTCAGCTGGGACAGCGGCGCACTGGACTGCAGAGGCACGGCCACGACACCGGAGTGGATGCACGCGAGGTCGAGCGTCGCGTAGTCGGTGCTGGCGAAGCCGAGGACGCAGATCCGGTCGCCGGCGCTCAGCGGATGCCGCGGGTCGTGGTGCCAGGTGCCGGCCACCGCGCGGACTCTCGCCCACAGTTCGCGGTAGCTGATGGTGTCGAACCTGGGGAGCAGCCGCGCTGTCGTGGCTTCCTCGGCGCGTTCACCGAGCGCCGGCCGGTCCCCGTAGCCCTCCAGTACGGCCGCCATGACCTCGGCGAGTCCCTTGTCGGGGTCATGCACTGCCGCGGTGACCGCCTCCGGTGGCTCGGTCATGATCAGGTCTCCCTCGGCGTCCCGGTGATGCCGGCGCGTCCTGGCTGTGGACGTCGCCGGGCCTTTGATTACGTGTGTCGGCCGGTCATGGAATCAGCACGTCACCGCGCGCAGCGGCCCGCGGTGACGTGCGCGCGGTGTGGCGTCCGGCCGTGCCGGTGTCCGTGGCGCACGCGCCCGCGGGCGCGTGCGGGCCTCACCAGCTGACCGGCAGCGCGTCCACCCCGCGGATCAGCCGGTTGGTACGCCAGGAGATCTGGTCGACCGGCACGGCGAGGCGCAGGCCGGGCAGTCGGCGGAGCAGTGATTCGAGCACGACTCGCAGCTCCATCCTGGCCAGCTGCGCGCCGAGGCAGTGGTGGACGCCGTGGCCGAAGGTGACGTGCGGAACGTTCCCCCGGTGGAAGTCGATCTCCTCCGGGTGGTCGAACACTTCGGGATCCCGGTTGGCGATCCCCAGCTCGGCGACCACCGCGTCGCCCGCGCGAATGGTCTGCCCGCTCAGCTCCACGTCCTCGATGGCGATGCGGGTGAAGCCGGCGGACGCGCTGATCGGGATGATCCGGGAAAGTTCCTCGACCGCGTCGGGCACCAGTGCGGGGTCGGCGACGAGTTTCTGCCAGAGATCGGGTCTGGTCAGCAGCGTGTAGACGAAGTTGCCGAGCTGGTTGGCGGTGGCCTCCTGGCCCGCGGAGAGCAGGCTGACACCGAGGCTGACCAGTTCCTCGTCCAGGAGCCGGTCCTCCTCGTCCGCCACATTGGCCAGCTCACCGAGCAGGTCGTCGGTGGGGGTGGTGCGGCGGAGTGCGACCAGGCCGGCGAGATAGTCGTTGAGGTGTCCCCGGGCCTCCATGGACTGCGCCGGATCGGACAGCATCAGCAAGCCGTCGACCCAGACGTTGAAGCGGTCGCGGTCGGCGACGGGCACGCCGAGCAGTTCGCAGATGACCGTGATCGGCAGCGGCCAGGTCAGCGTCTGGGTCAGGTCGGCGGGCCCACCTGCGGCGATCATGGTGTCGAGCAGTCCGTTCACGATGTGCTGGACGCGCGGGCGGAGCGCTTCGACACGACGTACGGTGAACGAATTGGCCACCCGGCGCCGCAGTCGGCTGTGCTCCGGCGGGTCCATGCTCAGCATGGAGGTGCTGGGCAGACCGGTGGCGACCGTGCGGGGGATGTCCTCGCCCACGGCGGCGGCGCGGCTGAATCGGGGATCGGCCAGTACCGCCCTGACGTCCGCGTGCCGTGTGACCAGCCAGGCGTCGCCGCCGTAGGGCAGACTCACGCGCAGCACCGGCTGTTCGCCGCAGATCTCGGCCAGCTTCGGGTCCACTTCGAGTCGGTCGACCGGGCCGAACGGGTAGGCCCGTACCCCTTCCCCTGTGGCGGTCATCGTGTCGGTCCTTTCAGTCCTGGCAGATGGTTGCCTGCGCATACGTGGTCACTGGTGAAGGGCTTTCAGGACAGGGCCGCGGTGCGCCCTCCGTCGATGACGAGAGTGCTGCCGGTGATCCACGCGGCGCGTTCGGAGACCAGGAAGCCGACCGCCTCCGCGATGTCGTCGGACCGGCCGATGCGCCCGAGAGGGATTTCGTCGGACCAGTCCACGGAATCATTTCCGAGGTAATCCACTATCTTTTCGCGCGCCTCGTCCGCCCCTGGCGTCATGACGTTCCCGAGAGAGAGGGCGACGACCCGGATTCCTTGCGGCGCCAATTCGGCCGCGAGCCCCTTGTTGTACGTCTCCAGGGCGGACTTGGCGGCTGCGTAGTGCAGGATCATCGGATAGGACGCGATGGTGGCAATCGACGACACGTGTACGACAACTCCGCCACCGCTCTCCCGCATGGACGGCACAAGTGCGGAATTGAGGCGGACAGCCGCGAGGAAATTGATGTCCACCGTGTACTGCCAGTCCTTCTCGATGTCCAGCGCGCTCTGAAAGGTTCGGCAGCCACCTGCGTTATTGACGATGATGTCAACTCCGCCGAGATTTTCCAGAGCGATGTCCGCGAAATCTCGCACTCCGTCAGGCGTACTGAGGTCCGCTCTGACGAATTTGGCTGCGGACGGAGTCTGCTCGGTGGGGTTGCGGGCGGAGGTCACGACGGTGGCGCCGGCGTCGAGCAATTGCTGCACGATCGCGGCGCCAATACCGCGGCTGCCGCCGGTCACCACGGCCCGCTTGCCTTCCAGCTCGCCGGCGAACTTTTCTGTCTTTTCGGTAAGGCGATCTCGGCTCACTCCGGGTTCCGCCCCCTTTCCTGCGTCAACAGGCCTGTCCGCGCAATTGATCGACAAGGGAGGCGATCGTGGTGACGCGGAATCACGATGACCACTATCAACGGCCCCTCCGATACGGTCAACCTGATTATTTCGATGCACTGGATCGCATCATGCGATACAAGCCGGAATGATCTCTGCAAGCTGGACACCGCTATCGGCAGGGTCGATAATCATGCGCTACCGGTGCGCGGCAGAAACAATTCCGTGTGAGCAGTGCCGACAAATCTGGAGGAAAAATGGCCACCCTGGACGAGCCGTTCACCCTGGGCGATCTCACGGTCCCCAACCGGATCGTGATGGCGCCGATGACCAGGATGCAGTCCGCCGGCGGCGTGCCGGGCCCGGACGTGGCGGAGTACTACGCCCGCCGGGCGGCCCACCAGGTCGGGCTGATCATCACCGAGGGCACCTACATCAATCGGGCCGCCGCCGCCGCGTACGACAACGTGCCCCGCTTCTACGGCGAGGAGTCGCTCGCCGGCTGGGCCCACGTGGTGCGGCGGGTGCACCAGGCCGGCGGCAGGATCATTCCTCAGCTGTGGCACACCGGGGCCGCGCGCTTCGGAACGGAACCGCCTGCGGAGGGCCCGTCCGGGCTCGGACTGGACGGCGCACCGGCCGGTCGTGCCATGACCCGGCGGGACATCGACGAAACGGTGGCCGCCTTCGCGGAGGCCGCCGCAGCCGCGGAGCGGCTCGGGTTCGACGGTGTGGAGCTGCACGGCGCGCACGGCTACCTGATCGACGACTTCTTGTGGCGCGGCACCAACCGGCGTACCGACCGCTACGGCGGAGACCCGGCCTCCCGTGCCCGTTTCGGCGCCGAGATCGTGCAGGCGATCCGCGCGGCCGTCGGTCCGGGCTTCCCGGTCCTCTTCCGGCTCTCCCAGTGGAAGGTCAACCACTACGAGGCCCGCATCGCGGAGAACCCGGACGAGCTGGCGCAGTTGCTGGCGCCGCTGACCGAGGCCGGTGTCGACGCGTTCCACGCCTCCACCCGCCGCTACTGGCTGCCCGAGTTCGACGGCAGCCCGCTCAATCTGGCCGGCTGGGTGCGCAAGCTCAGCGGCCGGGCCGCGGTGACGGTCGGCTCCGTCGGCCTGGACCAGCAGTACGGTGTGGGCGAGTTCGCCCAGGGCTTCACCGAGCAGGCCGGCCTGACCGGCATCGAGGAGCTGGTGGCCCGCCTGGAGCGGGACGAGTTCGACCTCGTCGCCGTGGGCAGGACGCTGCTGGCCAACCCGGACTGGGCGGCGAAGGCGCTGCGCGGTGAGCTGGCCCAGACCGTCCCCTACGACCCGGCCGTCCTCAAGACCCTGGTCTGACCGCGGCACTGCCGCTGCGGGTGCGCGGGGGATCTCCGGCGGTGGGCCGGCAGCCCAGGAGCTGCCGGCCGCACCGTGGACCGTTCCGCGTCACACAATCGCATTCACTTCGCCGCTGAGCGAAACCGCGGAGCCCAGCACGTCCAGGAAGGCTCTGGCGCGGCTACTGAGGTGCAGATCGGGCATCATGGCCACGCCGAGGGCGGAGCGAGGCACCGCTCCGGCGATCTCGACCGATCGGACCCTCCCGCCGTCCAGGGTCCGCGCATGGGCCGCGCGTTGATACATCAGGGCGAACCCGGAGCCCGCGGCCACCAGTCCGCGCATCGTCTCAAGACTCGTCGTCGTGATCACTTGCGGCATGGGCACGCCCGCAGTGGCGAACATCGTCTCGAAATGGCGGAGAACGGCCGGGACGTCCAGGGTGACGAGCGGTCGGGCGGCCAGCTCGTCCAATCCGATCGAGCCGGTCATGCCCATGGGATCATCGTCCGCCAACAGGGCATGGACGGGCAGCTCGGCCAGAGGGTGGAACCTGGCATCGCCCGACAGGAAGTCGTACGTCACGGCCAATTCGCACCGGCCGTCCTGCAGCAGCTCCAACAGCCGCTCCGATGCCTCATGAACGTTCAGCTGCAGGGCCGTGTACCGCTGTTCGGTCACCCTGTGGACCAGGGGCAGCAGGAAGGGGGCGATCGAGAAGAAGAATCCGACGTCCAGCCGGCCGGCGGTGTGGCCTGCCAGGGCGTCGCCCTGAGCCTTGAGGTTCCTGGCCTGCCCCAGCAACGCGCGTGCCTCCCGGAGCAGGTGGCGGCCGCTCGGGGTCAGGGTGACACCGCGGGCGTGATGGCGCAGCAGCAACTGCACACCGAGCTGGCGTTCCAGCTTCATCACGGCGGAGGAGACCGTCGACTGCGACGCGCACAGCCTCTCCGCCGCCTCCGATATGTTGCCGAGCTCCGCGGAAACGACGAAGTACCGCAGCTGCGTCAGGCTGAAGCCCAGGCGATCGCTCATCGCGCACCCCCCGAAAACCCCTGACGCGCGGACCGTTCCCGCCCGAAGGCGCAGTGTTCGCGGAGCCATTCGTGGACGGCGAGTGCGGTCGGCTCCGCGTACTCCTCAAGCATGGAGAAGTGGTCCCCCGCCACTTCCGTCCGTACGTGTTCCAGTGGCCAGTCGGCGCGCGCGTCGTCGCCGAGCAGGTCGAGCAGGGTCTTGTCCTCCGCGGCGCTCACCAGGAGGGTCGGGGTGGTCACCGGCAGGGGACGCCAGCCTTCGAGCAACTGCGCGTACCACGCCATCGCCGTGAGCTGGTCGTCGACGACGGGCAGTTGGGGGAACCGGTCCATCAGCCGTCTTGTGAGCACCGACATTCCCCGGATCATGGCGGTTCCGGCCGACTGGAGCGTGTCGAGCAGTACCAGAGCGGCGGGCGGAGCACCGGCCTTCTCCAGCCGTCGTACCAGCTCGTGGGCGACCCATCCGCCGGAGGAGTAGGCGGCGAGTGCGAACGGCCGGCCCTCGAACCGTCGGATCAGCGTTCCCGCCAGCCGGTCCGCGGCCGCTTCCAGGTCCGCCGGAAGCGGCTCACCTGTGCCGTATCCGGGGATGGAGACCGTCCGCACCTGGCGGCGGCCGCGGAGTGCGGCCGCGAACTTCACGTACTGGTGGGCCCCGGTGGGGGCGATGAGGGAGGGCAGGCAGACCAGGGCCGGTTCCTGATCACCGTCCGACAGCCGCAGGGTCTCCGGCTCCGGCCCGGCTGCGGTCGCGGAGGTCGGCCGGAGCCGGGCCGCGATCGAAAGCAGGTCTGCGGCCTGCTGCGGGGTGCCGGTCCGTACCGCCGTACGGAAGAGCGCGGCAATGGGCTGTGCCGGTGCCGTGGCGGGAGGCGCGGACGGCTCCGGCGGCCGGACCCCGGTGTCGGGGGCGGGTGTCGCCGCCGGCGCGGGGCTCAGTCGAGCCAGCAGGGCGTCCACCCGAGGGCCGCCGGTCGCCATGAAGTGGTCGGTGAGTTCCTCGACGGACTCGGCGTCGAAGAGCAGGGTGGACGGAACCTCTCCGAGGTCCTCGCGCAGCGCGGCGGTGAGCTGAAGGACGAGGATGGAGTCCATCCCGTAGTCGCTGAGCGGGGCGGAGAGCGCGATCTTCTCCGGCGGAATGCCGAGGGTCCGCGCGGCCCGGTCCCTGAGGTATCCGGCCATGATGCCGGCCCGGCTCTCCGTACCGGCGCCGGACGCAGCGGCTGTCGCGTCGGCCGGGGGCCATGCCGGGGCGGGGCGGGGGTGCGGGGATACGGTGACCTGCGCGGGGGGCTCCGGGAGCGCTCGCGGAGCAGAGGTCTCCCGCCGCGCCGGCGGGGCCACTGTCTGCCGGGCGATCCCGTCGCTCTCGGCGGCGATGATCTGCTGCCCGAGCTCAAGTGTCTCGGGCAGCACGGAGACGACGGCGGGGAAGCCCTCGCTCACCAGTACCTCCCGCCAGTTCGCGGGCGACAGCGCGGGGGAACCGGGTACGCGCAGCGCGTGGTCCTCGAAGAGCCACCAGCCCTCCAGCAGTCCGAACGTGAGATGGCTGGAGACATCGAACGCCGCCAGTTCGTTCAGCAGGAGCCATCCCCCGTCGCGCAGCGCCGCCTTCGCGTTGCGGATGGTGTTCCGGGTGTCGCGCGTCGCGTGCAGTACGTTCGCGGCGATGACCAGGTCGTAGCTCCCGCTCTCCACTCCCTGCCCGGCCAGCGGCTGTTCCGCGTCGAAGCGGGCGTAGGAGAGATACGGAACGTCCGGACCGTACTCGGTCCTGGCGTGGTTCAGGAACGCCTTCGAGAGATCGGTGTACGCGTAGGTCTCGATGTGGTCCTGGAACGGGCGCAGTGCGGCGAACATCCCGGTGCTGGTGCCGCCCGTACCGGCGCCGATCTCCAGGATGCGCAGGCGGGCGGCCGGGTCCAGACGCAGCCGCTCCGCGACGATGGCGGCCGCGGTGTCCGTCATGGCGCGGTTGTACATGTCGGCCACGCGGTTGTTGCGGTATGTGCCTTCGACGAGTGCGACGGAACCGCGCGGGAACAGGATGTCGGTGGGCCTGGTCCTGCCGGTGAGGATGTCCGGCAGCGCACCGAGTGCGGCATCGAGCAGGGCGAGTTCTGCCGCCTTGTCCGGATCAGCCGACCACTGCGCGCGGCGCCGGTCCCACTCCCGGCCGAGGACGTCCAGCGGCGGGGCCGACGGCGGCACGATACGGAGCGCGTGGTCGAGCCAGGTGTCGTACCGCTCCAGGATTCCGGCCCGCCCGCGCAGCGCGGCTACGTCTGCGCGGGCCGGCGGCGTACCGGGGTCGCGCAGGCCGCCGAGTGCTTCCAGGTGTCCGCGGACCATGCGCGCGAGGAGCGGATCGCGTTCGCTCCTGCGCCACTCGGCGATCGCGCGCATCGCCTCCCATTCGGACGGCGCCGCGGTCTCCGCCACGATGGCGGCGGGCGTGATGCGGGACCGCGCCCTCTTGTGGACCGTGAGCCGGGTCGCCGGGTCGATCCCCGCGATGGCGTCGGTCTTGCGCAACTTGATGAAGCTCAGCTGACGCTGCGGCCCGCGCAGCAGCGTGTCGAGTGCCTCCATCGCCTCGGGCGGCTCGATCGAGAGGAGGCCCCAGCGGCCCATGTGTTCCCGGTGGAGTTCGGTCGAGGCGCTGCCGGTGCTCCCCCACCACCCCCAGTTCATCACCTTCACCGGGTACTCCCGGTGCCTGGCGAGGAATTGGGCGTAGGCGTCGCTGAAGGTGCATCCGGCCGCGTAGTTGCTCTGGCCCGCGGCGGTCGTGAACGACTGGACGGACGAGAAGAAGAGGACGAAGTCCAGGGGCTCGTCCGCGAAGACCTCTGCCATGGCCACGCTGACGTCGGCCTTCGCGGTGAGGCCGGCGCGCAGCGTCGCTTCGTCCATGCGCGCCAGGCTCTGGTCCCGCAGGTCCAGCGCCGCCTGGATGACGCCGTGGATCCGCGGGTGGTGCCGCCTGATCTCCTCGTATGCGGTGCGCAGCGACGCGGGATCGGAAGCGTCTGCGGAGAGGTAGCGCACGCTGCCGCGCCCGGCGCAGGTGCTCAGCTTGGCCTCGATCGACGCGTCCTGCGGGCGCCGCCCGATCCAGATCACATGGGCGCCGTGGCGCTGGACGACATGCCGGGTCCATACGGTGCCGAGCCCGCCCGCACCCCCGATCACGACATAGACCCCGCCTTCCCGGTACGCGTCCCGCCGTTCGGTCCCGGGCTCGACCGGTACCCAGCGCCGGACCAGCCACTGGCCGGCGCGGCGCACCAGGGTGTCGCTCTCCGCGTGGTCCGGGAGTGCCGGCAGGTCCTCGGCCGGGCCGGCGGTGTCGAGGTCCGTGCGGCGTACCGACCAGTTCGTGTACTCCTGCCCGAGCGATCCGAAGAAGCCGTGCAGCCCGGCGTGGGCAGGTGCCGTCGGCTCGGTGTCGTACGTGGCCAGGGCGCTGCGCGTCACCAGTGTCACGGCGAGCGGACGTGCGTCGTGTCCCGTGCGGACGAGGGCCTTGACCATGCGGAAGGCCGCGATGACGCCGTCCTCCTGGGCCGCGGTGAAGCCGGCGGTGTCGGCCGGCAGCAGCGCGCCCCGGCCCTCCGGCGCCGTACCGGGCGCGATCCAGACGAGGTGGCCGACCGGTGCCAGGTCCCGGAGCCGGGACGTGATCTCGTCCGTCGACGCGCTCGGTTCCAGGTCCCACATCGTGGCACTCGGGTACTGGCGGGCGAGCCCGGACCGCTGCCCGGTGGTCCCTCCGACCACGAGGACGTGTTCCGCGGGCGGCAGTGCGCGGGTGCCGGGGGTGGGCCCCGGCACGGGTTCCCAGACCGGAGCGAACAGTGAGGGTGCCGGTTCCTTCAACCGGCGGGAGGTGTATCCGGTCATCCGGACGCAGACCTCCCCGTCCCCGTCGACGAGGTCCACGTCGAGCCGGCTCAGCGCGGTCGCCGTCCGGGTGCCGTCCGCGACACGGACGACAGCCCACATCGAGGCCGTGCAGGGTGCGAAGAGTTCGAACCTGTCGAGCGCGAAGGGCACGACGGTCTCCACGGCGGCCCCGCCGTCGGCGAGTTGCAGCGCGATCGAGGACTGGATGGCCGAGTCCAGCAGCGCCGGGGGCAGTACGTACCCGGTGTCGGCGGGGTCCGTCCCGGCCGGCAGGTCGAGCCGTGCCAGGACGGTGCCGGAACCGACGTGTGCCTCGCGGACAGCGCGGAGAGACGGCCCGTGGACGATGCCCATCGCCGCGAGCGCCGCACGGACGCGTTCCGCGGACACGGTTGTCCCGCACACGGCGCGGAGCGACGCGAGGTCGACGCGGTCGGGGCGGGCCGTGCCGGAGAGGGCCACGCGCCCGGTGGAGAACACGACCTCAGCGGCGTCCCCGGCGGTGTTCGAGGCGATCTCGAAGGTGAGTTCCTCGCCTTCCGCCGGCTTCACCAGGACATCGACGCCCAGTGGCTCGTCGTCGAGGGCGAGCGGCCGTACCCAGGTCATGTCGCGTATCAGCAGGGGCGTTGTCGCCGCTGTGCCCCACGCACGCGCCGCCGCCTCCCGTGCCATTTCGAGGTGGGCGGCGCCCGGGAGGACGCGCTGCCCGCGCACCGTGTGGTCGCGGAGGACGGCTTCGTCGCCGTTGAAGAGCGTCGAGGCCCGTAGCGCGCCGGGGAGGTCCGCCACCATCGACGACCGGTGGATCAGCGGATGGTGCGGGAGGGGCCGGCCGGGGGTGGTGACGGGCGGAGGTGACAGGGGCGGCGTTCCGGCCCAGTGGCTCTCTCCGGCGAACGGGTAGGTCGGCAGCGGGATCCGGAGATGGGCCCCCGCTGCGAACGCTGCGCCGTAGTCGAGGTCGACGCCCTGTGCGAAGTACCTGGCGAGGGCGGTGAGGTCCGCGCGGTACGCAACGGCATCCGCTTCGGAACCCGTCGGGTGTGCGCATCGGCGGAGGCATTCCTCGCCGTGGCTCTTCTCCGCACCGGCACCCGCACCCGCGGCGCCCTTGCGCGCCGGCACCGCTCGGCCGGTGAACGCCCTTGCTCCGTCCAGCCCTTCGCCGAGGATCCGCAGCAGCTCCGTGCGGTCCGCCGCCACGCAGGCGAACCGGTGGGCGAACCGGTCCCGGCCGACGGCGAGCGTGTGGGCGAGGTCGCCCAGGTCGGGGAGGTCCGCGCGACGGCAGTGCTCCGCGAGCCGGTCGAGTTGCTGAATCAGCTGTTCACGTGAGTGCGCGGAGAGGACCACGAGATACGCGGGACGTGGCGTACGGGCGCGGGCTCGGGCGGCGGGAGGTGCTTCCTCGATGACGAGATGCGCGTTGGTGCCGCTCGCGCCGAAGGAGCTGACCGCGCCGCGGCGCGGTCCGCCGTCGGCCGGGGGCTCCCAGCGGTGGCTGCGCGTACTCACGTAGAAGGGGCTGCCTTCGAGACCGACGGCGGGGTTCGGCTTCTCGAAGTGGAGTGAGGCCGGGATCTGCTGGTGCCTCATCGAGAGGAGGATCTTGAACACCCCCGCGACCCCTGCGGCGAACTGGGTGTGCCCGAGGTTCGTCTTGACCGAACCCAGCGCGCAGTAGCCGGACTTCTCCGTGCTGGCCCGGAACGCGCGGCTGAGCGCCGAGAACTCGATGGGATCGCCGAGCGGGGTGCCGGTGCCGTGCGCCTCCACCAGCCCGATGGACTCGACGTCGATGCCGAAGGACTCGTAGATGTCTCGCAGCAGATGCTCCTGCGAGACGGAGCTGGGTGCCGTGATGCCGTTGGTCGCACCGTCGTGGTTGCTGCCGGTGGCGCGGACCACGCCGTGGATGTGGTCCCCGTCGGCGATGGCGTCATCGAGCCGCTTGAGCACCAGGACACCGACGCCCTCGCCCGGTACGAATCCGTCGGCACGGTGGTCGAAGGTGTGGCAGCGGCCCGTCGCGGAGAGCATTCCGGCGCCGTCGGCCAGCTCGTAGAGGCGCGGCGTCGACTGGACGAAGACACCGCCCGCCAACGCCATCTCCGTCTCGCCCGACCAGAGCCCCCGGCATGCCAGGTCGATCGCGACGAGCGAGCTGGAGCACGAGGTGTCGACGGCCAGCGCGGGGCCCTTCAGATCGAGGAAGTAGGAGACGCGTGCGGGGATGAGCGACGCCATGTTCCCCCAGAACGCCTGGGCGGGCGCGTCGTCCCCGAGGACCTCCTGGTAGTCGCCCTTGTAGCAGCCCACGTACACGCCGCAGCGGGTCTCGCCCAGGTGCCGGCCGGCGTACCCCGCGTCCTCCAGTGCCTTCCACGCCTCTTCGAGGAGCAGCCGCTGCTGGGGATCCATCGCGGCTGCCTCGACGCCCGAGATGCCGAAGAACAGCGGGTCGAACCGGTCGATCCCGTGGAGGAATCCCCCCTGGGTGCAGCGCGCGGAGCCGTCGGCGCCGGTGTCCGCGAGATTCCAGCGGGTCGCCTCCGTGATGAGGTCGTCGCCGTTCGCGAGGTGCGTCCACAGGTCGTCCAGGCTGTCGGATCCGGGGAACCGGCCGCTCATCCCGACGATGGCGATCGGCGCGTCGGCGGCGGGCCGTCCGGCGGGGCGGGAGCCGGGCGTGGTCCGTGGACGCGCTTCACCGGTGACGGCCGGCGGCGGGGCGGCGGGGCCGATATCGGCGTACTCCGCGAGCAGATGCGCGGCGAGACGGTCGGCGGAGCTGTGGTCGAAGACGACGCCGGTCGACAGGTCGAGCCGGAGCGCCTCGTTCAGCAGGTGGACGAGGCGGACCGCGAGGATGGAGTCGAGTCCGTAGTCGGCGAACGCGAGCCCGCCGTCGACCTCGTCCGGCGGCATGACCAGCACCTGCGCGATCGTCGCGCGCACGGTGCCGGCGACCCATTCGTCACGTGTGACATCGGGTGCGGCGTCCGGCGTCTCGTCGGGCGTCGTGTACGGCCCGGCCTTCCCGGACCACGGCGCGGTTTCTTCGGGCTGCGGCCCGGCCTTCCCCGGCTGCGGTGCGGCGATGGCCGGAGTCGCGGCGGGCGCCGCCTCCCGGACCGGTGCCAGGTCCCCGACCCAGTACCGGTCCCTTGCGAACGGGTACGTCGGCAGGGATATCCGGCGGGGCGACGTGGCCCCGTGCAGCCGCCGCCAGTCCAGCTCCACTCCGCCGGTCCAGAGCGCGGCCAGCTTGTCGTGCTTCCCCTTGCGGGCCCACCGCTCGACCAGGAGTTCCCGGAGGTCGTCGTCGGCCGAGATCTCGGCGACGGCGCCCGGGGCCTGTCCGGCGCTGCCCCGGTGGAGGCCGGGTGTCCCCGCCCCGTCCCCGTTCTCCGCGTACTCGCGCAGTACCCGCAGGAGCTCGGGCAGTGAGGCGGCGGTCACCGCCAGGCGTTCCTTCATCGCCTCACGCCCGACCTGCAGGGTGAAGGCGAGATCCGCCAGGCCGACGGCCGCCCGCTCGGCCTCCCGGCGTTCGAGGAACGCGACCAGGCGCGCGGCGGAGTGCCGCAGCCGCTCCGGTGTCCGCGCGGAGAGGACGAAGAGCTGCTCGCCCTCTCCGGACGCCGGCCGGTCCGGGGCGGGGTCCGGCACGTACTCCTCAAGGATCACGTGGGCGTTCGAGCCGCCTGCCCCGAAGGAGGAGACCGCCGCGATCCGTGGTGTCCGCGACTCCCACGGCGCGAGTGTCCGCTGGACGAAGAACGGCGTCTCCTCGAACCTGATGCCCGGGTTCAGCTCCTGCGCGTGCAGGCTCGGTACGAGCGTGCGGTGCCGGAGCTGGAGTACGGCCTTGGTGACCCCCGCGATCCCCGCGGCGGCCTCCAGATGCCCGATCATCGATTTCACGGAGCCGATCGCGCAGAACTGCTTCTCGTCCGTGGACTCTTCGAAGGCGAGCGAGAGACCCTTCACCTCGATCGGGTCGCCCAGCTCCGTGCCGGTGCCGTGCGCCTCGACGTAGCTCACCGCCCGCGCCGGAACCCCGGCCCGGGTCAGCGCGTCGCGGATCAGTTCCGCCTGGGCGGTCGGGCTCGGCACCGTATAGCCGTGGGACCGCCCGCCGTGGTTGATGCTCGTCCCGCGCACCACCGCGAGGACCTGGTCGCCGTCGGCGAGAGCGCGAGCGAGGGGTTTCAGCAGCACGGCGCCCACACCCTCGCCGGGCACGAACCCGTCACCGCCGCTGCCGAAGCTCCGCACCCGGGCCTGCGAGGACAGCATGGTGGAACGGCACAGCTCGACGTAGTCGGACGAATGCAGATACAGGTTCACCCCACCGGCGATGGCCAGCTCGCAGGAGCCCCGGCGCAGGTGCTCGCAGGCTTCGTGGATCGCCGTGAGCGAGGAGGAGCACATCGTGTCGATCGTCAGGCTCGGGCCGTGGAGGTCCAGGACGTACGAGGTACGGGCGCTGAGCGAGGCGAAGGAGAGCGAGGGCACGACCGTTTCACCGGACGGCAGCCGGGCCGCGCCGTGCCGTGCGTGGCCGGACTTGGTCACACCGGCGAAGACACCCACGCGCCGCTGATGGCGTCGGGCCAGTTCCTCGCGGGTGTAGCCCGCGTCTTCGATCACTTCCCAGGAAGCCTGGAGGAAGAGGCGCTCCTGCGGGTCCATGGCGTAGGCGTCACGCGGCGCGATCCGGAAGAAGTGCGGATCGAACGCTTCGAAGTCCCGCAGGAATCCGCCCCACTTGCTGTAGCTGCGGCCGGTGGCGATGGCTGTGTCACGATCCGGCTCGTAGAAGCCGTCCAGCGGCCAGCGGCCGGGGGGAATCTCCGTGATGCAGTCGCGTCCCGCCGTGAGGTTCGCCCAGAACTCGTCGGTGTTCTCGGCCTGCGGATAGCGCCCGCTCATCCCGATGATCGCGATGGCGTCGTCCGGCTCGGGCGGGCCGGACGCGGTGGCTGTCGCGGGTGTGTGCCACGCCGCCGGCAGCCGGAGCGGGCCGGACGGGCCGTCGGTCCGCGCACCGGGGGCGGGCGGGGTGGGTGCCCCGGCGAGCCTGCCGGCGATGGCGCGCAGTGTGGGGAATTCGTAGAAGAGCGTCGTCGGGACCTCGCCGTACATCGAGGACAGCTCCCTGTTGAGCTGTACGACCATGACCGAGTCGAGGCCCAGGTCGTCGAGCGGCCGGTCGGCGTCGATGTCGTGGAGGGGGAGCTTGGTGACCCGGGCGAAGAGCTCCACGACCGACCGGAGCGTCTCCCGGTCCGGCCGCCCGGCAGCCGTCTCCGGTGCGGGAGCGGCGGCGGGCGGGGGGACGGGAGCGGACTCGACCGGCTCGCCGTGGTGCACCCAGATCTGGTCCTCGCCGGCCCGGCCCAACCGCCAGGCGCTCAGGAGGGCTTCGAGTCCGGCGTCCGACTCCATCGGCACGAGACCGCGGCTGCGCCGGAGGTACGAGCGGGTCGCGTCGTCGACCGCCATTCCGCCGTCCTTCCAGAGCGGCCAGGCGATCGCGACCGTACGCCCCGACCGTTCGGCGGCCGCGACACGCGCGTTGCGGCGGGCGGCGTACTCGCCGAGATGGCCGTTGGCCGCGGCGTAGTCGGACTGGCCGGGATTTCCGGTGACCGCCGTGCCGGACGAGAAGACGAGGAAGGACTCGATGGGCATGTGCGCCGTGGCCCGGTCCAGGTGCACCACTCCGTCGACCTTCGGGGCGAGGACCTTGTCCCACTGTTCCGTCGTCTTGTTCGTGAGGTACGCGTCGTGGATCACGCCCGCGGCGTGCACGATTCCGTGGATCGCGCCTGTCTCCTCGCCGACTCGCGCGACGAGGTGGCGGACCTCCTCCCAGCGGGAGACGTCCGCGACGGCGTACTGGGCCACCGCACCGGCTTCCCGCAGCTCGGAGAGCAGTTGACCTATTCGGGCGTCCGGCGCCGAGCGTCCGACGAGGACGAGAGTCGGGCGTACGGCGTCCCGTGCGATCCGGCGGGCGACGACGGCGCCGATGCCACCGGCGCCTCCGGTGATCAGGTAGACGCCTCCCGAGCGCCAGGGCGTGCCCGTGCCCTCGGCCGCCGAGGGCACCCAGCTCCGCACCCGGCGTTCCGTGCCCCGGTGCAGAACGAGTGTGTCGTCCGTGTGCCCGGCGTTCTCCAGGACGATCGCCGCGATGCCGTCCGCTTCGCGCTCGCCGTCGAGAGCGAGGATCTGCCCGGCGATGTGCGGACTTTCGAGCGCCGTCGTGCGCAGAAATCCCGCGAGCGCGGGCCCTACCGCCTCGTCGCCGTCCGCCGGTGTCACGACCTGCACGAGGGTGGCGCCGTCGTGCGCCTGCCCGGCGAGCCCCCGGACGATCTCGAAGACCTGGCGCGAGAGGTCGGTGAAGCGGGTCTCCGGGCGCCGTTTGGCGGTGGTGACGGCGTGGCAGCGCACACCCGGCAGACGGCGCTCCACGCTGTCCCGCAGGGCCGCCGGTGCTCCGCAGAGGATCACGACATGACGTGTGTACGCGGTCCCGTCGGCCAGGTCCCGTGACGCGGGCTTCGGCGTCCAGCGGGGTACGAACAGCGTCGTGCCGGCCGAAGGGTGTTGTCCGGCAACGCTGTTGGCCTTCTCCGCGCTGTCGGGGAGCCAGTACCTGTCGTGTGCGAACGGGTACGTGGGCAGGTGCGCGCGCCCGGGCAGGGCCGCGTCGGCGGCCTCGTACAGCCGCCGCCAGTCGACCTCCGCCCCGGCGCTCCAGCGCGCGACCGCGTCGGCGAGACCGTCCTGCGCCGGCCGGTCGCCGTGCTGTACCCCGCTCACCCGTCCACTCTCCTGCCCGCTGATGAACTCCCGTAATTTCCCGGCGAGTTCACGGTGGGAGGAGACGACCCAGCCGATCCGTTCGGCCATGGCTTCGCGCCCGGTCTGGAGCGTCCACCCGATCGAACGGAGCGGAGCGGGACCGGTCGTGCCTTCCAGGTACGCGAGCAGGTTCCGCGCCCGCTCACGGAGCTGCTGCTCCGTACGGGCGGAGAGGGGTACGGCGACCCGGCTCCCGGGGCCGTCCGTGTCCTGTGCCGGACTCGTGTCCGGCGTCCGCCCGGTGTACTCCTCGATGACTACGTGGCAGTTCGCGCCGCCGAATCCGAAGCTGCTGACCCCCGCCCGTCGCGGGGCGAGGCCACCGTCACGGTCGCGGGGCCGCTCCCACGGTTCATTGGCGCGCACGATGCGGAACGGGCTGCCGTCGAGCTGGATGTAGGGGTTGATCCGGTCGCAGTGCAGGCTCCGCGGAAGGGTGCCGTGTTCCATCGCGAGGACCACCTTGAGCAGCCCGGCGATGCCCGCGGCGGCCTCCAGATGACCGATGTTGGTCTTCACGGAGCCGAGCCCGCAGGTCGCGGTGGTGTCGCCGCCGAGCTGCCGGAACGCGGCCTGGAGCGCGCGCACCTCGACGGGGTCGCCCAGGGCGGTGCCGGTGCCGTGGGCCTCCACATAGCCGATCGTGCGGGGGTCGATGCCCTCCATCGCCCGCACCACGAGGTCCGCCTGCGCGGTGCCGTTGGGCGCCGTGAGGGAGTTGGCCCGCCCGCCATGGTTCTCCGCGGTCCCGACGATCACGGCGAGGATCGCGTCCCCGTCGCGCTCCGCGTCGGCGAGGGGCTTCAGTACGACGGCGCCGACGCCCTCGCCACGTACGTAGCCGTTCGCCCCGCTCGCGAAGGTCTTGCAGCGTCCGTCCGGGCTCAGCATGCCGGCCCGCCCGGCGCTGACGAACGTGTCGACGCTGAGCAGGAGGTTCACCCCGCCCGCTATCGCGGCGTCGCACGCCCCGGAGCGGATGGCCTCGACGGCTCGGTGGACAGCGACGAGCGAGCTGGAGCAGGCCGTGTCGACGGGCTGACTCGGGCCGTGGATGTCGAGTACGTACGAAATGCGGTTGGCGAGCATGGAGTGGGCGTTGCCCGTGGAGGTGAAGGCGTCCGGCGGGGTGCCGTGGGCCGCGAGCAGAGTCGCGTAGTCGGTGCCGGAGACACCGAGGAACAGTCCGGTGTTCGCCGGCAGGCCGGAGGGCGCGTAGCCGCTGTGCTCCACCGCGTTCCAGACCGTCTGCAGCGCCAGCCGGTGCTGGGGGTCCATCAGCTCGGCCTCGCGCGGCAGGATGCGGAAGAAGGCTGCGTCGAACGCGTCCACGTCGTCGAGGACGGCCGCGTGGTGCGGAAACTCTGCCGCCCGGGCGATCCGCGCATAGTCCGCGTCGTAGCGGTCGAGGGGGAAGGCCGTGACGCTGTCGGTCCCCGCGGCCAGATTCGCCCAGTACGCGTCCAGATCGGGTGAGCCGGGGAACCGGCCCGCGGCTCCGATGACGGCCACCGGAAGGGGTGAGTCCGCCGGTGCCGGGCGCTGTGGGACGGCCGGCCCGGCGTCAGGAGCCCCGGTCGTCTCTTCAGCCGTTCCGGCCATGGCTCCAGCCGTTCCGGTCGTCTCGCCACCGGACCGGTTTCCGGGGCCCGGGTCGGGCTCCCCGGCGGGGTCCGGTGGGAGTGAGCGCTGGTACGCCGTGCGCAGTGGGCCTTCATGCTCCGTGAAGAGGTGCCTGCCCAGTGAGTCGAACGTATTGCGGTCGAAGAAGACCGCCGGGGTCAGATCGATACCGAACCGCTCGCGTACCTGCTGCGACAGGGTGATGAGCGAGATCGAGTCGAAGCCGAAGGCGTCGAAGCCGGTACGGGCGTCGAGTTCACCCGCGTCGAACTTGAGAATGCCGCCCGCCATCTCCCGCAGCTCGTCCACCGCGAAGGAGATGACGTCGTCGCCGTCCCGCCCCGGTGCCTCCCGGTCCGCAGCTTCGGCTCGGTCTGCCGCTCGTTCGCTCATGTCCCGGTCCTTTCGCGGTCCTTCGTCATCGCCGCACCACAGGTCGTGGAGCACACCGACCACCTGGCCGTTCCGGTCCAGCAGGCCGACGGACCCGCCGAGTCCTTCTCCGACGGCGGTCACGTCGAAGACGACGTACGCGACCGGGACGCTCCCGTCGCTCCCGCCGCTCCCGTCGGTGAGGAGCCGGATCTCGTCGATCCGGTGGGGCGCGGTCCGTGCCCAGTGCGGTGAGCCCTGCCGTTTCGCTTCGGCCTGGAGGCCCTGCGCGATGGCGGCGAGGACATGCGGAGCGAGGGTGACACGCGGTTTCACATGGTCCCGCTGGAGTTCGGGGGTGCCGACCTTGAGCACCAGTCGCCCGTCCGGCAGGCGGAACACACCTTCCGTGCCGCTGAGTTGTGGCGCGTATTCGATGCCGCCGTCCGCGAGTTCCGCGAGGAATTTCGCCGGGGACTGCGGTTTCGCCCGGTCGGGCGCGAGCACAGCGGCGGCGATTCCCGCGAAGCGGTCCGCGCGGGGGTGGCCGGAGAGCGGCGTACCGTCCTCCTCACCAGTCGGCACGTCGAACGCCGCTACGGGCATCCGGGCCCCCGCCTCGTCCTGTGTGAACACGAGTCCGGAGGCCTGTTTCCCGTCACGGGCGTCGAAGACCGTCACCAGGCGGGCGGCAGTCGCCCAGTCGACCGGGCCCAGGAGACGCAGCCGGCGCACGACCGACCCGTCGGCGAATCCGGAGACCTTGGTCGCGGCGATCGCCAGGTCGATGGCGAAGGTCGGGACCACGCCGCGCTTCCTGTCCTGCCGCTCCCCCGTGGTGCACCCGTAGTCGAGGAGATCGTCCAGGTGCACATCGAGCACGTACCGCAGCCCGTCGGCGTCCGACTCGTTCCTGCCGAGGAACGGATGGAGCTTGTCGCGCAGGGCGAGCGGCGCGATCACGGACGGCGCGCCCTCCTCCGGGGTGACCCAGCAGCGCACGCGCTCGAAGGGGTACGCGGGGAGCGAGACCCGTCGGGGTGGGCGTGTTCCTTCGTCGGCGTCGCGCCAGTCGACGCTCCTGCCACCCACCCAGGTGGTGGCGAGCCGCCGCAGCCCCTCGGTCCGCGGGCCACCGCTCACGAGCGCCGCACCGAGGTCCCGTTCTCCCGCCAGATAGCGGTCGACGGCGGCGACGGCTTCCCCGGTGGTCCTCGCGAGGAACGCCCAGCGGTGCGGGAGTTCGTTCTTGCCGACGCGGAGTGTGAACGCGATGGCCGCGAGGTCCGGCTCCGTGCCGGCCGCCAGGTATGCACGGAATCGGGTGAGGTATTCCTCCAGGGCCGATTCGTTCATCGCGGAGAACACGAGGAGTTCCTCGCGCCCGTCCTGTGCGCCGTGCGGATCGCGGTCGGGTCGCGGGTGCTCCTCAAGGATGATGTGCGAGTTCATCCCTCCCGCGCCGATCGAAGTGATCCCCGCCCGTCGGGGGTGTGTGATCCTGCGCCCCTCCACGGTTGTCACCGCGGGTTCCCACGCGGCGAGTTCCCGCTGCAGACGGAACGGTGTACGGGAGAAGTCGATGTCCGGATTGGTCACCGAACTGTGCAGTGAGGGGGCCAGTTTCCCCTTCTGCAACTGGAGGACGACCTTGGCGATGCCGATCATCCCGGCGGCGTGCAGCAGGTGTCCCATGTTCGACTTGACGGAGCCGATCGCGCAGAACTCGGTGTCCTTCGTGTACTTCTGAAAGGCCGTGGTCAGCGCCTTCACTTCGATCGGGTCGCCCAGTGACGTCCCGGAGCCGTGCGCTTCCACGTAGCTGATGGTCCGTGGATCGACTCCCGCGTCGTCGATCGCCTTCTCGATCGCCCGCGCCTGCATGCGGGGGCTGGGGACGGTGAATCCGTTGCGCACCCCCGCGTTGGCGAGGGCCGTCCCCTTGATGACGGCGTACACATGGTCGCCGTCGCGCTCGGCCTCGACGAGCGGCTTGAGGACGAGGGCGCCGACGCCCTCCCCGAGTATGGTCCCGTCCGCGCCCAGGCCGAAGCTCCGGATGACATCGGAGGTCGCCGTCGTGAAGTGCTCCTGTGACGAGCTGATGAGGTTGTACGGGTGCAGCAGCAGGTTCACTCCGCCCGCGACCGCCATCCGGCATTCGCCGGCCCGGAGCATCTGCACGGCCTGGTGCACACAGGTCGAGGACCCGGAGCACATCGTGTCCACGAACATCGAGGGGCCGGTGAATCCGTAGAAGTACGAGAGCATGTTGGGCAGCGTCGCCGTGTAGCTGCCGCTCGCCGGGGAACCGCGCGTCAGACTGTTCTGGAATCCGTACAGGCCGTAGTGGTTGCTCATGGAACCGGCCAGTACGCCGACGTCTCCGTCGTACTGCCGCTGGATCGTCTCGCGCGAATAGCCGGCGTCTTCGAGCGCCTCGACGCCCGTCTGCAGGAACAGCCGGACCTCGGGCGACATGTTCTCCGCGTCGCGCTTGGAGATACGGAAGTAGCGGGGATCGAACATCTCGATGTCACGGAGGAAGGTTCCGGTACGGATGGAGCTCTTGCCGAGGACGCTGCGGTCGCGGCTGTAGACCGCGTCGTAGTCCCAGCGTTCGCGCGGTACTTCGCGGAACTCGTGGCGGCCTTCGCCGAGCACGGACCAGAGTTCGCCGAGGGTGTCGGCGCCGGGGTACGTCCCGGAGATGCCGATGATCGCGATGTCGTGCCGGTCGTCGCGCGGTCCGGGTGCGGCGGGGGTACCGAAGACGGTCGGCGCGGGTGCGGTGGGAGTACCGCCGGTGTCGGAGGCGATCGGCGCGCGTGCGGCGGGGGTGTCGGAGGCGATCGGCGCGGGTGCGGCGGGGGACTGCGCCTCGTCCGTCCCGGCCGCGGGGGCCGTGGGTGCGGCCGGCGGCGTCGGGTCCTCGGCTCTGATGACCGCGCGCAGCTTGTCACGGTGTTCCGCAATGAGGTGGCCTGCGACGCCCTCGATGGTCGTGTACTCGAAGAAGATCGTCTTGGACAGCGGGCCGAAGAACACTTCGAGCGACGCGGTCGTCTCCAGAATGGCGAGCGAGTCGATCCCGTAGTCGACGAGGTTGGCCGTCTCGTCGAGCGTCAGGGGGTCTCGGTGCAGCACCTCTCCCACGATGCGGCGCAGCAGGGCCGTCGTACGCTCCGTCAGGTCTTCCTCCACGCCGGCGGCCGCGAGCTCCACGGGTGTGGTGTCCACGGGTACGGAGCGGGGCGCTGCCGGGAGCGGGGCGGTGGCCGTGAGCGTCGCGGCGGCGCCGTACGCCACCACGGTGTGGGCGGGCGCATCACGCAGCACGGCGCCCAGAACCCGGATGCCGTCCTCCGTCGGGAGGGGCTCCCAGCCCCGGTCCCGGCGCATCGACTCCCGCGTCACGGGGTCCATGGACATCCCGCCGTCGGCCCACAGCGGCCAGCTGACGGCCGACGTGCTCCCGCTCCGCTCGCCCATCTCCGCCAGTGCCCGGCGGTGGTGGGCGAATGCGTCCAGGAAGGCGTTCGCCGCCGCGTAGTCCGACTGCCCGGAGCTGCCGAACACCCCCGCCACGGAGGAGAAGGCGACGAAGAAGTCGAGCGCGAGGCCGCGCGTGGCGGCGTCGAGGTTGAGCACGCCGTCGACCTTCGGCGCCAGCACCGCCCGGACGTCCGAGGCGTTCTTGGTGAAGAGGTACGCGTCGCGGAGGACGCCCGCCGCGTGGACGACGCCGTCGATCGCTCCGTGATCGCGTGTGATGGTGCGTACCGCACGGTCCACATCGTCCTTCGAGCCCACGTCGACGGGGAGGTAGTGGGCCTCGACCCCCGCTTCCCGCAGTCCGCGCAGCGCCGTCCCGCTCGCGGCTCCGGGAGCCGACCGGCCGCTCAGGACGACGACTACGCCCGCACACCGGCCGAAGTACCGTGCGACATGCAGCCCCAGACCGCCGAGACCGCCCGTGATCCAGTAGACCCCGCCCTCCTTCAACGGCGGGATCTCCGCTCCTTCGCCGAGGCGGAATTCCACGGGACGTGCCGCGTGACGGGTGCCGTCGGCCGCGTAGCGGATCTCGCAGTCGGCCGACCGGTCGGCCGCCTCTGCGCGGAGGATGTCCGTGATCCGCTCCGGCGACGCGGTGTCGAGTTCCGCGACGCGTACGACACGGCCCGTGACACGGGGGTTCTCCACGACGACGGTCCTGAACAGGCCGGTCAGCGGCGCGTGGTAGTGCCGCGGCGACCGATCGTCCACCAGGACGACGAACCGGTGCGCTCCCCCGGGCTTCGACCTGACCAGCTCCGCGGCGTGCCGGAAGACCAGGTCCACCACGGCCCCGACACCATCGGCGACACGGCCGGGTTCGACATCGGGAAGGCGGGCGAGGGTGAAGCCGGTCGTGTCCTCCACGGCGGCGGTGTGTGCGCAGGCTCGTCCACTCAGGTACCCGCGCACGGACGGGAAGGGCGTTGTCCGGTCCTCCGGTAGGTCGAGGAGCGCCGGCACCCAGGGAACGGCGGCGGTGACGACGCCCGCGCGGGTTCCGCGTCCGGGCTTCGCCCCGTGCGTCCGCTGGACCAGCCCGCGCAGAGCGACCAGAACCACGCCCTCGGGGTCGCAGAGGTCGATGTCGAACACATCGAGCGTGCCGTGTCCTTCGCGGCGCCGGACCCACGCCCATGTCTCCGACACACAGGCGCCGTGGACCGTGAGTTCCTCGAACGCGAACGGCAGTGCCGGGCTGTCGGCCGGCTCTCGCGAGGTTTCCGCCAGGAGCACGACGGAGGACTGGAGTGCCGCGTCGAGCACGCTCGGAGGCAGAACGTATCCGGCGTCCGCCGCCTCACCGGCAGCGGGCTTCCCGATACGCGCGACCAGTTCCCGCGGCCCCAGCCAGAGCTCCTTGAGCCCGCGCATGGCCGGTCCGTACTCCAGGCCCCGGTCGTGGAACGCCGCGTACACGTCCAGCGGGCTGCGCTCCCCGGGGCAGGCTGCCAGCAGCGCGCCCAGATCGACGCGATCCGGCTCCTGCGGCCCGTCGGTCTCGACGATGCCCGAGCTGTGGACCGCGGCCGGGTCCGTGCCGGTGGCGACCTCGAAGGCAAGGGCGGCGCCGACCTGCGGGGTGAGCCGGACACTGACCTCGACCGGCGCGTCCGGTACGACGAGCGGACGCGGCCATGCGACGTTGCGGAGCCGGACGACCGTCGGCTCCGCCGCGTCGGGCCCCATCGCACGAACGGCCGCGGCCCGGACCATCTCGACGTGGGCGGCCGCCGGGAACACACGGGCACCGCCCACCACGTGCGAGGCGAGAAACGGCTCCGCTCCGGTGAACATCGAGCTGTAGCGGTGACCTGTGGGGCCGGAGGTGTCGGCGTGAACCAGTGGGTGCGCGGCGGCAGCGGCGCTCGCTGCCGGTGGCGTCACTCCTGCCTCGGCGCCCGGGCGCAGGGTCTCGACGCCCGTGCGCGGAGTCCCGGCCTCCTTGTGCGGGGCCTCGGCCTCCCTGTGGGGAACGCCGAACCAGTGCCGCTCCCGGGCGAAGGGATACCCGGGCAGCCGCACACGTCGTGGACGTGGCCGGGGTGCGTCGTGCCCGAACCGGTCCGCCCAGTCCACCGCCCCGCCCTGTACCCAGCGTGTCCCTGCCGCCCTCAGCTCGGCGACTTCCTCTTCCGTGCCTCGTGCCTTCCCGCCCAGGTGGAGTTCGCCCGCCGCACGGGTTCCGTCGGTGAACTCCCGTAGGAGCCGTTCCAGTTCGTCGCGGTCCTCGACGGCGAACGCGACCCGGGCGGGCATGGGATCGCGGCCGACCCGCAGGGTATGGGCAATGTCGGCGAGTGCCTGCGACGGGTGCTCGCGCAGGTGGGCGAGCAGATTGACCGCGACCGCGCGCAGTCGGTCCGGCGTCTTCGCCGAGAGCGGCAGGAGCTCCGGACCCCGGAGCGAGGCGTCCTGCGCTCCCGCATCCGCTTCATCGGGCAGGTGTTCCTCAAGCACGACATGCGCGTTCGTGCCACCGAACCCGAACGAGCTCACCCCGGCCCGCCGCGGCCGGATCGTTCCGTCGCTCTCCGGGGCCGTCGCGGTCCAGGGCCGGGTGTCGCGGACGACATGGAACGGGCTGTCCTCGAGCTTGATGAGCCTGTTCTGATTCCGGAAGTTGACGTTCGCGGGCAGTATCCGCAGTGCCAGCGAGCTGATCACCTTGGCGATCCCGGCGACCCCGGCGGCGCCTTCCAGATGCCCGATATTGGTTTTGACAGAGCCGATTCCGCAGCTCTCGGGCCGGGCGACGGTGCCCTGGGCCGCGTGGAGGTTCCGGAAGGCTTCCTTCAGAGCCATGATCTCGATCGGATCGCCGACGGGCGTTCCGGGGCCGTGCGCCTCGATATAGGTAACGGTATCCGGCCGGATTCCGGCGCGGGTGTAGAGCCCCTCGATCAGATTCGCCTGTGCCGTCGGGTTGGTGACGGTGAGGGAGTTGGTGCGGCCGCCGTGGTTCGTGGCTACGCCCTTGATGACCGCGTGGATGGGATCGCCGTCCGCGACGGCCCGCGCGAGGGGCTTCAGAAGGAGCACCGCCCCGCCTTCACCGCGGACGTAGCCGTCGGCGCTCTGGTCGAAGGCGCTGGCACGACCGGTGCGGGACAACATGCTCGCCTGGCTGAACGCGACGAAGTGCTTCGGCGACCAGATCAGGTTGACTCCGCCGGCCAGGGCGACACCGCACTCGCCGTTGCACAGCGCGCGTACCGCTTCGTACACCGACACCAGCGAGCTCGAACATGCCGTGTCGTTGGTGATGCTCGGGCCCTGGAAGTCGAAATAGTAGGAGATCCGGTTCGCAATGATCGAGTAGGCCGTCCCGGTGGGGAAATAGACGTCCGTCCTCGCCCCTTCGCGTTCCATCATTTCCGCGTAGTCCGCATGGCAGACACCCATGAAGACGCCCGTCTCCGTACCGGCGAGGGAACTCGCCGCATAGCCTGCGTTCTCGATCGCCCGCCAGGCGAGTTCGAGAGCCATGCGCTGCTGGGGGTCCATGCTCTCGGCCTCGCGCGGCGAAATATTGAAGAAATCGGCATCGAAACAGTCCGCATGCTCGATGAAGCCGCCCCAGACACTGTTCGTCTTCTGGGCCCCGAGCCTGGGGTCACCGAAGTACCGTTCCTTCGACCAGCGTTCCGGCGGGACTTCCGAGATGAGCGACCGGCCCGCGACGAGATGGCCGCCGAGCTCATCCAGTGTTTCCGCGCCGGGGAATCGCAGAGCGAGCCCGATGATCGCGACATCGTCCGTCGCGGGCGCCGGTTCGAACGTACTCATCAGATTCCTCCTGCAGAGGGGAGGCCCCGACCGGCCGGCGTCGATCCCCGTGAATTCCGCTGATCAATGATGGTGTTCACCTTGAAGTCGGCCGGTGCCGTTGATTCCCCGGGTATTTCCTGTCCGAGCACGAACTGCTGGTTGAGGACCGCGGTCGAGAGCAGGTAGACGAAGGCCTGGTCCTCCTTCGTACTGATCTCGTCCGTGGGCGTGGCCATGATCTTCTTGACGAGCTTCCGGGCGAACACCGGGTCGATGCCGTCGATCTTCTCCAGCTCCGTCTCCGAGAGGAGAAGTTCCAGGTAGTCGGGTTGCTGTTGCTTGAAGACGGCCGCTCCGGGCGCGCGGTACGGCTGCTTCCGCCGAGTGAGACTCGATTCCGGCAGCTCACCCCGGAACGCCTTCTTGAGGATGGCCTTCTCATCGAGACCGTCATCGAAGCGCAGATTGATCGAGGCCGCCGCGCGGACGACCGCGGGGTCCAGGAACGGGCACCGGTTCTCGACACCGTGGGCGAGGCTCATGCGCTCGCCCTGGGTGGAGAGGAGATAGCCGGGCAGCAGCGTCTTGAATTCGAGCCACTGTGCCTTTCGGACCGGGCTCAGCGCGGCATATCCGGGTGTCGCGCCGGTCAGGGCCATGAGATCCGCGAACGGTTCGCCATGTCGTTTCAGCAGGCGCGCGGCGAAACGGCCGTTCTGGTAACGGAGTTCGTGGGAGAAGAGACCGGGCAGCCGTTCGACGGCGAACTGCTCGAAGAGACCCTTCATCCGCGCCCGGTTCGCGGGGCCGAAATGGCTCAGTTCCGGGTGGAGGCTGCCGAGCCTGGCCATGCGCTCATCGTCCGACAGTTCGTTCCATGAAGCGCGCAGCAGCGTCTCACGGAAGAGCGAATACCCGAGGAACGCCTCATCTGCGCCCTCACCGCTGAGAATCACCTTGATTCCGGCCTCCCGCGCGTGGCGGGACAGGAGAAACATGGGGACGAACGCCGCGCGGAACGCGGGTACTTCCGCGTGGTACACGGCGGACCGGAAGTTCGCCGCGATATCGGCACTGGACACGGAAATGGACGAGTGGCGGGTGCCGAGGTGCGAGGCGACGACCTGCTGGCTGCTCGACTCGTCGAAGACCGCGTCGTCGAACTCCACGGAGAAAGTGCGGACCTCGTGCGAGGAGAGGTCGGTCGTCAGCTTGGTGACGATGGAGGAGTCGAGGCCGCCGCTCAGATAGACCCCGACCTCGACATCGCTCCTCAGCCGCATCTCGACGCTCTCACGGAGGGCATCGCGGACCAATGCGGCCGCTTCCCGTTCGGAACCGGTGAACGGCGGTACGTCGAGTTCGAGCTCCGCGTAGTCACCCAGAAGCGCCCGCCCGTCGCGGACGGTCAGGTAACACCCCATCGGGAGCTGGCGTATGTGCTTGAAAGGGGTCCGGTCGGGCAACGGCGTCCATACCGCGAAGGTGGAGGCGAGTTCGTGGGGGTCGAGCTCGAAACGGAACCCCGGGAACGCGCGAAAAGCCTTCATTTCGGAGGCAAAGAGGAATTCTCCGTTCCCGGCTCCCTGGGCGCCGCACCCCTCGCGGTCGACGTAGAAGAGCGGCCTCTTGCCGTATCTGTCCCGCGCCAGGAACAGGTCTCCCGACCTCACGTCCCGGATCGCGACCGCGAACGCGCCGTTGAATCGGGGCAGGCACGCGGGCCCCCATTGGGCCCATGCCTGCAGGAATACTTCCGTGTCGGAGCGAGTACGGAACCGGCGGCCGAGCCCACGCAGTTCCTCGCGCAGTTCGATGTGGTTGTACAACTCACCGTTGAAGCAGATCCAGTAGCGATCCGTCGGGTCGGCCATCGGCTGGGCGCCCATGGCGAGGTCGACTATCGACAGTCGTGCCGTGCCCATGGCGATGCCGTCGTCCAGGTAGTAGCCCGCCTCGTCCGGCCCGCGGTGGCGGATGAGCGAGAGCATCGAGGTCATCACCTCCGGCGTCCCTCCGTCGTGGAGCGAGGGCGCGACGAAGCCTGCGATTCCGCACATGCGGTGTTCTCCTTCTCCAGTGATCGTCGCGGTCTCAGTGGCCGTCGCGCTCGGCGAGCTTGCTCGCTACGAAGGCGTCGATGGCCTCCAGCGAAGAGAAGATGTTCCTGAGAAATTCCTCGTCGGTCAGCTGGAGGGAGAATTCCCTTTCGACAGCAGTAAGGAGCTGAATATATCCGAAGGAGTCCATCACTCCCGTCTTGAACAGATCGGTCTCGGCGGTCAGTTCACCGTCGAACTCCACGAGAAACTGGTCCTCGATGAGCCGCTGTATGTACTGCTTCCTGTCCATGTCTCACACCCCGCTCTTGACGAGTGCGTCCCGGGTACCGGTCTTCTCGATGCTCTTCACCATGCGGAGAAGGGATTTTCCACCTATCTCCTCGTAATCGAGACCGCTGCCGAGGGAAAGGAGATACCGAATACTGTCGGCCCATCGCACCGGCTCCACCAGCTGTCTGCTCAGCATCTCCGGTATCGCACCCCGCTCGTAGGGCCGCCCCGTCACATTGGAAATCACGGTCGTTCTGGGCTCCGCGAACGTGAACCCCTTGAGGAAATTCTCGAATTCGGAGCGGACGGGCTCCATGTGACGCGAATGGAAGGCGGCGCTGACCCGCAAGGGGGCGAAGCGGATGCCCCGGGCCTTCAAAGAGGCATGGGCGGCGCGCAGCACGCTGTCGCTGCCGGCGATCACGACCTGGGCGTCGGTGTTGTAGGCCGCCACGTCCACGCCGTCGACGCCGTCCTCCCGCAACACGTCGAGCAGGCGTGGAGCAGGGGTGTTCATGACCGCGCTCATCCCGCCGCCCGACGCCGCCGCCATGAGTTCGCCGCGCTTGGCGACGAGCCGCAGACCCGTCTCGAAGTCGAAGACCCCGGCAGCCAGGAGCGCGTTGTACTCCCCCACGCTGTGTCCGAGGCAGTAGTCGGCGGGCCGGCCCTCCCGGCGTTCACGCTCGAAGGTGTGCAACGCGTTGACGGTGTACAGGGCCGGCTGCGTGCACTCCGTACGGGAGAGCACGTCGTCCGGATTGTCGCGGCAGCGCGAGACGAGGTCGTACCCCAAGAGTTCGCAGGCGAATCGCGTCAGGCCCGGATAGCGGCCGAAAACATCTGCGCCCATACCCCGGAACTGCGCTCCTTGCCCGGGGAAGAAAATCGCGAACACCGTGATGCCTCCAGGGTCTGCGCCGGTGGCTGGCCCACACCACGCGGCGATGTCGGTTCCGCACATGCTGTGCCACTCCCCTTGCGGTCCACTGGCCGGAATGCTGATGACCCGACGCGAACCCTTGTCCGGATCCTTGCCTGCCGACTTGCCGTTCGCTTGCCGCTTCCATCGGTATGAAGGAGAAGTAAATTGCCAATTACGTGATCGTTTATTGGCCATTCATCAGCCGAATCGCATGACTGAACACCCCCTGTTCTAGGATCAATTAGCCGGAGAAGTCTCAAGCGTGGTAACGAATGGGGCCGAAGATGTCTGCACGTCAGGCTCAGAGCACACTGCTGCCTCCACCGTCGGCCGCCCACTCCGGACCGGTGCTGCAGGTCCTGGGGCCCATGGCGGCCCAGTACGAAGGGCATGACGTACCACTGGGCCCGCCACGTCGCAGAGCGCTGCTCGCCCTGCTGGTGATCAGGCTGGGCCGGGTCGTCCCCACCTCCGTGCTCATCGAGGAGCTGTGGCGGGAGGACCCGCCTCGGCGGGCCGTCGCCACCCTGCAGAGTCATATCTCGCATCTGCGCCGGGTGCTGGCCCCCGCGACCGGCCCCGACCGGCCGGCGGTCCTCCGCTACCGGGCCCCCGGATACGTCCTTGAGCTGCCCCCGGAGCAGGTGGACGTCCACCGGTTCGAGCAGCTCTTCTCCACGGGGCGCCGCTTCCTCGCCCGCCAGGATCCCGTGGCGGCCCGCGACCGGCTCACCCGGGCGCTCGGACTGTGGCGCGGCTCCCCGTACGCGGAGTTCGTCACTCACCAGCCGCTCGCCGACGAGAGCACCCGGCTGGAGCAGGTCCGGCTCACCGCCCTGGAGGCCTCCGCGGAGGCCGGTCTCGTCCTGGGCAGGACCGCGGAGGTGGTCACGGAACTGGAACGCGAGGTGCGTCAGCATCCCACCCGGGAGCGCCTGGTGGGCCATCTGATGACCGCGCTGTTCCGGTCGGGCCGGCAGGCGGAGGCGCTGGAGGTGTACGAGTGGACGCGCAGCTATCTGGTCGAGGAGTACGGCGTGGACACGACGGCCGAGCTCCAGCAGCTGCACACCGCTCTGCTCCGGCAGGAGCTCGGTGAGCAGCGGACACGTGCCGTGCTGAGTGACGAGTTGCCGGCCAGGGCCGCCGAGCTCCCCCGGCCCGTCCGGACCGTGTTGTCCGGCGCGGCGGAGCGCGTGGCGGAGGCGTCCCCCGGGGCTGCGAAGACCGCCATGCGCAGTATGGGCAAGCCGCAGGAACCGGACCGTACGGCACGGGTCACGTCCATGGCCCCCGGGCTCGCCCTCTTCGAGTCCGTGCCGCCCCCGCCGTTGACAGGCCGGGAACGGGAGCTGCGGCGACTGGTCGCCGCAACGGCCGGTGCGGCGACGGGTCGTGGACACCTTGCCTGCGTGTTCGGCTCGTCCGGGCTCGGCAAGTCCCACCTCATGATGGAGCTCGTCCAGCGCCTCCGGAGCATCGACGAGGGCATAGAGACGATCCGGAGCAGCTGCTTCTGCGGGGAGGGAGTTCCGCCGTACTGGCTGTGGACGCAGGTGCTGCGCCGGCTGTCGGCGGCACGGCCCGAGGCCTTCGAGGCCGCCGCCGCGCCGTTCGGCTCGCTGCTCGCCCCGCTGCTGCCCGGACCGCAGGCCGGAACCGGCGCGGGGACCGGCCCCGACCCCGGCGGCTCACCGAGCCCCTTCCGGATTCACGACGCGCTCTGCGAAGTGCTGCTCTCGCTGGCCGCGCAGCGGCCCCTGGTGCTGCTGCTGGAGGACGTGCACTGGGCGGATGCGGCCTCTTTGGACCTGCTCCGATTGCTGACCACCCGTCGCCAGGGACATCCCCTCAGCATCGTACTGACCGGCTGGGACCTGGAGGCGTGGCCCGATGCCTCGCGGTTCCGGGTGATGACCGAGGTGCTCAAGGGCCCGGACGCGGAGATCCTGCGGCTCGCCGGCCTGGCCCGTCCGGATGTCGCCACGCTGGTCGACGCGCACGCGGGGCCGGGCGTCGACGAGCGGATCATCGACGCGCTGCACCGCGAGAGCACGGGCAGTCCGTATTTCGTCATCCAGATGCTCTCCCTGCTCTGCGACGCCAGGGACCTGCGCGAGCCGGGTGCCACGGACGAAATCCTCGGCCTGATCGTGACGTGCGCGCGCACGGTACTGCGCCAGGAGTTCGCCATGCTGCCGGAACCCGTGCTTCGGCTGCTCCGGCTGTGTGCGGTCGTCGCACCCGATTTCGACCTGGATGCGGTCTGCCGTGCCTTCGGCGGCAATTCGGCCATCGCCATCGTGGAGTCGGCCGTCCGGTACGGCCTGCTCGCTCCGGACCGGCAGCGCACCGGACGGCTCCGCCTCGCCCCTCCCCAGGCTCAGGAGGTGCTGGCCGGCGAGCTGACGGAAGAGGAGTGCCAACGGCTGCACGCCCGGTACGCCGATGCGCTGTCCGCGCACGTCCAGATCGGCGGCGATCCGCAGGAGACCGATCGCGTCGCCCGCCACGCCTGGCTCGCCAAGGACGTCATGCCCTCGGAGCGGGTGCTGCCCTGGCTGCTGCGCGCGGCGGAGAACGCGGAACTGCACCTGGCCTCCGAGGAGCGCGAGCTGTGGCTGCGCCGTGCGGTCGGCATGACCGGCTCACTGCCCGACGGAACGACCGCCCGCGACCTGAAGCAGCGGCTCCACCTGGAGCTGGGCCATGTACTGGGCCAGGTGCACGGATTCGGTGACGCGGAGGCGGAGGCGGAGATCACCCAGGGACACACCCCGCACACGACGCCGCATACGCCGGATGACCCGGCGGTCCTGTCGTTGCTGGCCACGTCGCTTCTCGTCCGCGGCCGCTACGACGAGTCACAGCAGCTGTCCGTCCTGCTGCGGAACATCGCGGAGCGCACCGACGGACCGACGGCCCGGCTCGGCGCGGCGTACGGCGAGGGTATGGCGCTGTTCGTCCGCGGGCACCTGTCCGATGCGCTCAAAGAGCTGGAGCCCGGCGCGGAACTGGCGGAGCGCCTGGCCTGCGAGGGCCGATTACCCGACGGAACGTACCGGTCCGACCCACGCGTCTACTTCCGCTGCTACTGCATCCTCGCCCACTGGCTGCTGAACGACTCTGCGACGGCCGCGGAACAGCGCCGCCGCCTGCTGCGGCTCACGCAGCACGGGAGCAAGCCGTGGGACCGGGCCCAGGCCCTCTACGCCGACGCGATCGTGGCCGCCTGGGAGGGCGACGTGGAGACAGCGCGAGCCTCCGGCACCGAGGGCGTCGGGCTGGCCGTCGAGCACGGGCTGTACTACTGGAAGGCGATGCTCCATCTGCCGCTGGGCTGGGCCCTCACGTACACCGGCCGCCGCGAGGGGATATCCGACATGAAGAACTCGCTGGCCGAACTGCGGCAGTCCAGAACGAACATACGCCTCCCGCTCCATCTGGGGCTGCTGGCCCAGGCCCAGCACCACGCCGGACAGCGGGAGGAAGCTGTGGACACCCTGCGCACCATGGTCGCGGTGGTCGAGCACCGGCGCGAGTACGTGTACCTCAACTCCGCGCTTCCCGCCACGCGCCTGCTGCACGAGCTGCTGGGCCCCGAGTCGGCAGAAACGGTACTGCCGGAGTGAGTGATGCCACCCGCGGCCTCCGGTGAGCCACTCGGGGTGTAGGTGTATCCGTGGACGCCGAGAGGGCACCCGCCCTCGCCCCGGCGACGACACGGCAGCACGACCGCCCGAGGAGCGCACACCATGTCCGGCACCGAAACAGTCCGAATGTCGTTGGAAGCCATGGCATCGCTTCTCGCCCCGGCTCATCCCGATGTGATCGAGCAGGTGTTGCACGCCCACGACGATCCCGAGGGCTATGTGCGGACGCACGCGGATCAGCTGGGTGAGCGCTGCATCCACGAACCCGTCGCGGAACTCGCGTGGATAGCGCTCGTGGACGCGCTCTTCGATCACCAACTGCTCGCGGAATTCGACTGGAAGGAGGATCCGCAGGAGATCCGGGACCAGTTGAGGATGCTCGCCTCCCGGCCGTCCGTGGACCCCTGGGTGTTGTTCGAAGCCGACGAGATGTCCCTGCCGACCCATGAGTTCCTGATGGCCTGCGGTCGGCACTACCGCGATGTCGGCGCGGCGCTCGCCGTCCTGGACATCGAATCCGACTGCTACCCGGTGGTGTGTCTGCGGGCGGCGCGGGTCGAAGAGCTGACGGAGCTCGCCGGCCGTGCGGGGTACACCGCCCGGGGCCTGGGGAACTGAGGGCGGTGCGGTGACCACGGCGTGGTGGAGCCCCGGACCGTGAAGTGCGGGCGCTCTCAGGGGGATCACGCCGGGCTTCGCCCTACCCGGGGACCGGCTCGTGCCGGGCGCGGATGTACTCCCGGAACTCGCCGTACTCACTGAACAGAAGGCGGACGTGAGGGAGCACGCCACCGCCGTTCCGAGAAATTCTCCACGGGCGTGCGCATAGGACCCCGCGACGGAAAATCCCCCCGCCACCGACGAAAGCTTTATCGATCTCTTAGCAGGTCGGGCGGACAGAATCAGCGTAAAACGGATGACCCCAAGATTGGGACTCCCCAACCGGCTCATCGTGGGCTTAACTTAGGTGTCATGACCTCCCCCCGCTCCACCTACGGCGGCGGCTACTACGCCGCACCGTCGTTCCCCGACACTCCGATCTACGACTCCCTGGTCGCGGAGCGGGGCACCCCTCAGATCGCTCCGATCCGAGTGCCTGCCGCCTATGACACCGGCAACAGTTATCTGCCGGCTCTCCCGGCGGCGCTGCCGGCTCTTCCTGCGGCGCCTTCCCAGCCCGGTCCGTCGTACGGCTACCAGCAGCCGGCGGCTCAGCAGGGTTACGCGCCGATGCAGCCCGCGCAGTTGCAGCACGCCCCGGCGCCGTACATCCCGCAGCAGCCGACCGCGGCCCGTGGCGGGTACCAGCCGCCCCATCCGCAGCAACAGCAGCGGCCCGCGCCGGGCACCGGTTACGAGGCCATGCGTCCGGCCGCGCCGCGCCCGGCGCCGCAGCGTCCGGCCCCGGCGCCCTCGCCCTACGAGGACCCGTACAACCGCCCGTACCAGGGCCGGGGGTACTGAGCCGACCTCACGCGCAGTCGCACGGAGTCGTCGTCGAGCCATGGGGACTCGACGGCGACTTCGGCGTTCCCGCACCGCACGGCCCGGCGGTCCGGTGCGGCGGGCGGGAACTCACGGGGGTGGTCCGCGCGTTGGCCGGGGTGAAGTTGCTCTCTCTTCGCTCCTTCCGCGCGCGAAGCGTGCCGTATCAGGCTATGACGGATACGGAAGGGGGTGCAGGACTGTGCGAGCGGTTACGGGTGTCTGGCGTTGGCGGCACAATCCCCTGCGCCGCGCCACTGACCGGCGCGAGGCATGGGTGGCTCTTTTCGCGTTGCTCCTGATGGTGCTGGCAGCGCCGGCCCTCGGCTGGGCGTGCGGATCGTACACCGACGACGCCCTGCAGAAATCGGTGCGGGCCCAGCAGGCCGGGCGCCGCGCCACCACCGCGGTCGTGCTGCGCAGGGCACCGCGGCCGCCGCGTTTCGTCACCGATCCCGAGGTCTCCTCGGAGCACTCGCAGACCCCGGTGGTGGCCCGCTGGAAGGCCCCGGACGGCACCGCCCGCCGGGGCACGGTGACGGCCTCCTCCCGGAAGACCGCCCCCGGCACGAAGGTGGAGATCTGGACGGACCTCGACGGCCGCCCCGCCTCGCGTCCGATGGACGCTCCGACGGCCCGTACCCACGCGGTGCTGGCCGGGCTCGGCGCGACGATGCTCGCCGTCGGACTGATCGAGGGCGTACGGCAGCTGATCGTCCGGCACATGATGCGGTCGAGGTACACCCGGATCGACCAGGACTGGGCCAGGACCGGTCCGGACTGGGGCAGGACCGGCACCGGCAGCTGATCAGCTGCTGATCGGGTCAACTCCCGCCCGCCGCGCGCGCTACGGTGGACCGGCCCGCCCGCTTTCCCGGTGGGCGGTCCCGGGATTCACCGCTGCCGGAAGGCCGGTGACACGGGCATCACGCACGCACGAGGTGGGGGCACAACAGCGCCATGGCACAGGGCACGGTCCAGGTGACGCACACCGGCACATCGCGGTGGCGGCGCCGCACAGGCGAGTACGCCTCCCTCACCGCAGCCCTGGAGGCCGCGGCCGACGGCGATGTGCTCACCATCGCCCCGGGCACCTACCGGGAGAATCTGGTTCTGCACCGGGCGGTGACCCTGCGCGGCCCCGAGGGCTCCGTCGGCTCCGTACGGATCGCGCCGGCCGACGGGGTGCCACTGACCGTCCGCGCCTCCGCCGTCGTCTCGGACCTGCATGTGGAGGGCCAGGACTCGACGGCCCCCGCGCTGCTGGTCGAGGACGGCGCACCGGAGATCGCGGACCTGCGGATCGTCACCCGTTCCGCCGCCGGGATCGAGGTGCGCGGCACGGCACGGCCGACCGTGCGCCGCTGCACGGTCGACAACCCCGCCGGGGTCGGCATCGCCGTACTCGACGGCGCGGGCGGCGTGTTCGAGGAGTGCGAGGTCGTCTCCGCCGGGCAGTCCGGGGTCTCGGTGCGCGACGGCGCGCATCCGCGGCTGGAGCGCTGCCGGGTCCACCACGCGTCGGGCGCGGGCCTGAGCGTCACCGGTGAGGGCAGCGCCCTGGAGGGCGTCGGCTGCGAGGTGTACGAGATCAAGGGCAGCGGGATACAGGTGACCGCGCGTGCCGCCGCCCACCTCACCGACTGCACGGTGCACCGCACTTCGGCGGACGGCGTCACGCTCGACACGGACGCGGTTCTGACCCTCGCCGACTGCGACATCCACGACATCCCGGAGAACGCGGTGGACCTGCGTTCCCGTTCGGTGCTCACCCTGACCCGCTCCACGGTGCGCCGCTTCGGCCGCAACGGCCTCTCGGTCTGGGATCCCGGTACCCGGGTCGACGCCAACCAGTGCGAGATCCACGACAGTACGGGCGACTACCCGGCGGTCTGGGTGAGCGACGGGGCGACGGTGATACTGGACTCCTGCCGGGTCCATGACGTGCCGGACGCCATCTTCGTGCTGGACCGGGGCTCGCGCGCCGACGCGGTCGACAGTGATCTGTCCCAGGTCCGCAACACCGCGGTCTCGGTGAGCGACGGGGCGACCGCGCAGCTCGACGACTGCCGCATCCGTGAGGCCTCCACCGGCGCCTGGTTCCGAGACCACGGCAGCGGGGGCACGCTGAACAACTGCACCATCGACACGGTGCAGACCGGAGTGATCGTCACCAAGGGCGCCGACCCGACGATCGAGCGCTGCACGGTCACCTCGCCCGCCGAGGCCGGTTTCTACGTCTCCGCCGAGGGCCGCGGCACCTTCCACGGCTGCCGGGTCACCGGAAGCGACGGCTACGGCTTCCATGTGATGGACGGCTGCCGTACGACGCTGACCCGCTGCCGGACCGAGCGGTGCGCCCGCGGCGGATACGAGTTCGCCGAGCCCCCTGTCTCGCGCGAGGACGGTCAGGGGGCCGGCCCCGTCGTGGAGGACTGCACCAGCGACGAGAGCGCCCTGCGCTCCCCCGCTCCCCCGGCGCCCACCGTGCTGACAGCGACCCAGTCGGCCCCCGGACTGCTCGGCGGGGTTCCCGGACAGCGTGCCGTCGAGCCCGCCCCGGCCGAGGTGCCCGCCCCCGCGCCGGCGCGCGGCTCGCAGGCGGTGCTCGGGGAACTGGACGCGCTGGTGGGCCTGGACAGCGTCAAGCGGGAGGTGCGCGCCCTCACCGACATGATCGAGGTGGGCCGCCGGCGTCAGGAGGCCGGGCTCAAGGCCGCGTCGGTCCGCCGCCACCTCGTGTTCACCGGCTCCCCCGGCACCGGCAAGACCACCGTGGCCCGGCTGTACGGCGAGATCCTCGCCTCGCTCGGGGTGCTGGAGCGGGGTCATCTGGTCGAGGTGTCCCGGGTCGATCTGGTCGGCGAGCACATCGGATCGACCGCCATCCGCACCCAGGAGGCCTTCGACCGGGCGCGCGGCGGGGTGCTCTTCGTCGACGAGGCGTACGCCCTGTCGCCCGAGGACTCGGGACGGGACTTCGGCCGGGAGGCGATCGACACGCTGGTGAAGCTGATGGAGGACCACCGGGACGCGGTGGTCGTCATCGTCGCCGGTTACACCCACGAGATGGAGCGGTTCCTCACCGTGAACCCCGGGGTGGCGTCCCGTTTCTCACGGACCATCACCTTCAGCGACTACAAGCCAGCGGAGCTGCTGCACATCGTGGAGCAGCAGGCCGAAGAGCACGAGTACAGCCTGGCCTCCGGCACCGGTGAGGCGCTGCTGAAATACTTCACCGAGCTTCCCAAGGGTCCGGCGTTCGGCAACGGCCGTACCGCGCGCCAGACCTTCGAGTCGATGGTGGAGCGGCATGCGGGCCGGGTCGCCCAGCTCGCCGAGCCGAGCACGGACGACCTCACCCTGCTCTACCCGGAGGACTTGCCCGAACTGCCCTGAGCCCGGGTCCTGGTGGTGTCCTCCCCGTCGGCCTGGCGGGGCAGGACCGGGTCCAGCCGCTCCAGGAGCGCGGCCCGTTCCTGGGCGAAGACGGGGTCCGCCTGGTAGTCCGAGTGCCCCAGAACGGCTTCGGGCAGCGGATGTTCCCGGGTCCGCCCGTAGACCAGGGGGTCCTTCAGCGGCCCGCGGTCGACCTCGGGGCCGGGGGCCTCGTCGAGCCGGACCCGGCCGCCGATCGGGTCGGTGGCCCGCCACAGATTGCGCCAGCAGTGCACGGAGCGGTGCAGGGCGTGCAGCGGTCCGGGGCCGAAGTAGGCCGGGAACCAGCGTCCGTAGAGTCGCTCGATCGGCGAGCCGTAGGTGAGCAGGGCGACCCGGCCGCGGGTCTCGGCGGGCAGCTGCCAGACCGCGGAGGCGGCGAGGACGCTGCCCTGGGAGTGTCCGGAGATGACGAGCCTGCCCCGGGTGAGCGCGGTCCAGCCGGACATCCGTGACGCCAGGTCGGGGACGGCCCGTTCGGCGTAGCAGGGTGGGGCGAAGGGGTGGGCGGCACGCGGCCAGAACGTACCGACGTCCCAGAGGATGCCGATGGTGCGCCGGGCCGAGGCGTCGCGGTAGGCGCGCCGCCCCCAGGTGACGAAGAGTATGAAGCCGAGGCCCACCATCCAGGAGCCGGTGGACTGGGCGGCCTGGGCGACGGACTCGATGAACGGACCGCTGCCCTTCATCGCGAGTCCGGGCACCTGGCCGCTCACCCAGGCCCCGCAGACCGCCGCCGCGCCGAGCAGCAGGGTGGCACCGCAGACCGGGCCGAGGATCCAGGGCGCGGAGTCGGTGAGGGCGGCCGCGGCCTGGATCCGGGCGATCTGCCGGGTCCGGGCGGGGTCCGGGCGTTCGTCCTCGTAGGCCCGGTCGATCCCGGGCTCCAGGGCGCGGGCGGCCAGCCAGGTCCGTACGAGCAGCAGCAGGGCGGGGATGGCCAGCAGCACCAGGAGCACGGGGATGACCGACGCCTGCCAGCTGAGCAGCACCGGCGGGCCCTCGATGACGGAGCTGCGGCCCATGCCGGGGGTACCGGGGCCGTCGAGCCAGTCGGCGACGCGCTGGGAGACCCCGCCGCTCATGACACCGCCGAGGGCGCAGGCGAGCATCGCGACCACGGGTCCGCCGAGTCCGTACATGACGGTGCGGGGCTCGGGGGTGCGGCGGTACAGGCTCAGTGCCACCACGGCGAGCACGACGACGAGTGTCCCCTGGCCGAGAGTGATGACGCTGAAGGCGAGGTCGCCGGGGAGGGCGCCGGACGAGGCCCAGTCGGGGCGGGACCAGGCGGCGTACGCCGCGGAGAGGACGAGCAGGGCCAGGGCCGCGCCGGGCAGATAGGTGATGAGGGCGCGGTCGAGCCGGTTGTCGAGGCGCCGTTCGCTGCGGCCCCGGCGGCAGACCACCCAGAGCACGACGAGCCCGCCGAGGACCAGGGCCGCCTCGATCAGCCGGCCGATGATGCCGGGTACGGGGCCGGTGACGGCGCGGTCGTGGCGGGCCGCGGCGCCGGCGACCGAGGCGGCGACGGTCAGGAAGCCGGCGGCGGTGTGGGCGGCGCGCAGCCGGGCGACCAGGCGGCGGCCGTACCAGAACCCGGGCCGGCCGAGGGCGGGGCGGACGGGCGGGGCGGTGCCGGTGGTGGCCGGGGCGGGTGCTGGGTCGAGGTCCTCGTCCGGTTCGGTTCCGGTGAGCGGGCGCTGCGATTCGTATGCGCTCCAGGTCCGGTTGGACAGGAACCAGAGGAGCGCGACCAGGGCGGTGGGCACCAGTGCGGCGAGGGCCAGCCTGCGGCCCGGCTGGGACCACCAGCCGCCCTGTGCGGTCGACAGGAAGCCGAGCCAGGACCGCTGGTTCGAGCAGTTGGGCACGCCCGCGCACTGCCAGGCCGCCAGGTCGAGCGCGACCTCGCAGGCCGCCGCCGTCAGCAGCACCGTGAGGCTGAGCGCGACGAGCCGGACGAGGACGCCGTACAGCCGCACCGTCCGGGTGCGGGAGCGGGCGGTGGGGCGCATCCAGTGGGCGAGGTTGACCACCATGAACGGGAGCAGCAGCAGCCACAGGGCGCGGGAGCCGTTGCCGGAGGTCAGGTTGGACCAGCAGTAGGCCTCGGGGATGGGGCGGTCGCGGTACCGCTCCGGGTGCTGTTCGGCGTCCGTGTCCTCGGTCCGCCGGTAGATCGCGGCGGTCGCGTCGCCGGTGATCCGGACCGTACGCGGATCGTCGAGCATTTCCTGGGGGGTGGCGCCGCCCACGCCGTGGACCAGTAGTTCCAGCGCGGGTCCGGGACTCTGGGGGGCCTGGGTGGCAGGTGGCACGGAAGTGGCTCACTCTCTCGGTCGTGGGGGGTGTCGATGCGCGGTCACCAGAATCGCGGAAGGAGGCCGGTGGCCGCACCGCTCTCACGGAATCTCCCCAGTGCGGCGGCCGGCGACACCGCGTGGCAGGATGACCCCGTTCGAAGAGACTGCTGCACGGCCAGAGGGAAGGACCGGACCCGGCGTTGAGCGACAATCAGAACCTGCTCGCGGAGCAGCGGCGCGCCCTGATCCTCGACGAGGTGCGCAGGCGCGGCGGGGTCCGGGTCAATGAGCTGACCCGCAAGCTGAATGTCTCCGACATGACGGTGCGCCGGGACCTGGACGCGCTGTCGCGCCAAGGGGTCATCGAGAAGGTGCACGGCGGGGCGGTGCCGGTGGTCGAGGCGAGCACCCACGAGCCCGGCTTCGAGGCCAAGTCGGCGCTGGAGCTGACCGCCAAGGAGGACATCGCGCGAGCGGCGGCGGCCATGGCGGTGCCCGGCAGCGCGATCGCGCTCTCCGGCGGTACGACGACGTACGCGCTCGCCCAGCAGTTGCTGGACGTTCCGGAGCTGACGGTGGTGACCAACTCGGTGCGGGTCGCCGATGTCTTCCACGCCGCGCAGCGTTCGGGGGGCACGGGCGGGGCGCGGCCCGGGGCCGCCACGGTGGTGCTCACCGGAGGGGTGCGGACCCCTTCGGACTCGCTGGTGGGTCCGGTCGCCGATCAGGCGATCGCCTCCCTCCACTTCGATGTGCTGTTCCTCGGGGTGCATGGGATCTCGGTGGAGGCCGGGCTCTCGACGCCGAATCTGGCGGAGGCCGAGACCAACCGCCGTTTCGTCCAGTCGGCGCGGCGGGTGGTGGTGGTCGCGGACCACACCAAGTGGGGCACGGTGGGCCTGAGTTCGTTCGCTTCGCTGGATCAGGTGGACACCTTCGTGACGGACGCGGGGCTGTCGGCCGCCGCCCGCGAGGAGATCGAGGAGCATCTGCCGGGGCTGGTGGTGACCGGCGCGGTCGCGGAGGGCGACGACTCCTGAGCCGTAGGCCATAGCACGGATTCCGCTCGGCTCGCGACGGGCGGTGCCCGGGCCCTTAGGATCGTGCTGTGGCCGTCTTCCGGATCGAGCGCTTCACCTCCTTGCCCGCCGCCGAGTCCTGGCGCCGGGTGACGGACTGGGAACGGCACGCCGCGCAGGTACCGCTGACCACGATCACCGTCCCCATGGGGCTGCCGACCGGCGTCGGAACCGTTTTCGTGGCGCGCACGGGCGTGGGGCCGCTGGCGTTCGACGATCCGATGGAAGTGGTGCGGTGGACGCCGCCCGCGGCCGGGCGCGCGGGGCTGTGCCGGCTGGAGAAGCGCGGTTCGCTGGTGCGGGGCCGGGCGTCGATCGATGTGTATCCGACGGATTCCGGTTCGCATGTGGTGTGGGTGGAGGAGCTGGGCACGCGGCTGCTGCCGCGGTGGTGCGATCCGCTGATCGCCGGGGCGGGTCGCCGGGTCTTCGGCCGGGTGCTCGACAGCATGCTGGACCGTCCGGCGCGGCACCGTCCGTAGCGCGGTGCCGGGGCCGCGTGGGCACGGACCCGTCCGCGGACGGGCGCAGCCCCGTACTGGCCGAGGCGTGACGGCTCCACCCCGCACGACATCTGATGAGGCGTCAGCTATGGTGTGGCACGGCCCCGTCCGCCGCCGACCGCCCGGGAGGTGCGTTCCATGCCACGCCGACTCCGTTCCGTGGAACTCGATTTCGTCGATTCCGCTCCGCTGCGACTGGTCTTCGCCGCCGAGGTGTCCGCGGCCCCCGAGGGCGTCTACCGGGCGCTCGCGGAGGATGTGCCGGGCTGGCCCGACTGGTTCACGGCGGTGACGTCGGCCCGGCCCACCGAGGACGGCGCGGGCCGCGAGGTCCGGCTCAAGGGCGGTTTCGTGATCCACGAGACGATCATGGCGGCGGAGCCCGGCAAGCGGTACGCCTACCGGGCCGACCGGACCAACGCCCCCGGAATGCGGGCCCTGCTGGAGGAGTGGCGGCTCACCCCGGCCGGGACCGGGACGCGGGTGCGGTGGACGTTCGCCGCCGACGGTTCCGGGCCCTTCCGGTTCACTCTGCGGCTGGCCCGGTCGGGAATGGGCCGGTCCTTCCGGGACGCGGTGCGCAAGCTCGACCGGCGGCTGGCCTGATCCGCGGCCCGACCCCCCGCGCACCACGCTCCGCCCGGGTGGTCAGGGCCAGTTGCCGTCGGCGAGGAAGGAGTCGATGGTCGCCGTGTACGGGGCGATGTCCAGGCCCTGTGCGGCGAGCCAGCTGTCGGAGTAGTACTTGTCGAGGTAGCGGTCGCCGGGGTCGCAGATCAGGGTGACGATGCTGCCCGTGCTGCCCTGCTCGACCATTTCGGCGACCAGTTTGAACGCGCTCCACAGCCCGGTGCCGGTGGAGCCGCCGGCCTTGCGGCCGATGGCCTGCTCCAGGGCGCGCACGGCCGCGACGCTGGCCGCGTCCGGCACCTTCATCATCCGGTCGATGGCCCCGGGCACGAAGCTCGGCTCCATCCGGGGCCTGCCGATGCCCTCGATCCGGGAGCCGCAGTCGCTGGTGGCCAGGGGGTTGTGCTGGGTCCAGCCGTCGAAGAAGCAGGAGTTCTCCGGATCGGGCACGCAGATCCGGGTGTCGAACTGCATGTAGTGCACATAGCGAGCAATGGTCGCCGAGGTGCCGCCGGTGCCCGCCGTGGCGACGATCCACGTCGGCTCCGGATAGCGCTCCAGCTTCAACTGCTGGTAGATCGACTCGGCGATGTTGTTGTTGCCGCGCCAGTCGGTGGCCCGCTCGGCGTAGGTGAACTGGTCCATGTAGTGGCCGCCGGTCTCCGCGGCGAGCGTGGCGGACTCCTCGTACATCTTCCGCGAGTCGTCGACGAAATGACATCGGCCGCCGTGGAATTCGATCAGCCGGCATTTCTCGGGGCTGGTGGTGCGGGGCATCACGGCGATGAACGGCACACCGATCAGCTTGGCGAAGTACGCCTCCGAGACGGCCGTCGATCCGCTGGACGCCTCGATCACCGGCTTGCCCGGCCGGATCCAGCCGTTGCAGAGCCCGTAGAGGAAGAGCGAACGGGCCAGCCGGTGCTTGAGACTGCCGGTGGGGTGCGTCGACTCGTCCTTGAGGTAGAGGTCGATGCCCCATGCCTCGGGCAGCGGGAAGTGCAGCAGATGGGTGTCGGCCGAGCGGTTGGCGTCGGCCTGGACCTTGCGTACCGCCTCCTTCAGCCAGGCCCGGTATCCGGCGTCGGAGCGGTCGATGTCGATCGTTGCCGCGGCCCGGCCGTCGCCGCCGTGCTTTTCGGTGCCCATCAGCGCGTTCCTCCTCGTGTCGCCGTCACTCCACCGACAACGGTATTCCCCCCACCTGCACAAACGTTCACTTTGATGCTCCATAGCCCTGCCTTGGCCCTTGCGGGCCCGCATCTTCGCAACCGGACCGGGACGCGGCCTGGCGTACCGGTCCCGGTTTGTGCAGACTTCCCATCAGAAGTGTTACGAAGGGGGCGAAGCAGCCATGCCGGAAACGGAGTTCAGTGCGACGGGGGTACGGATCGAGCGGTGGGCCCGCTCGCTCACGAGGGCCGGGCAGGTGATCGTCAAGGACGGCAGACTGGCCCTGCTGACGAGCAACGGGCGGGAGATCGACAGCGCCCCGGTGGTGTCGGTGAGCGCGGGCAGGCCGTGGTTCGCCGGAGCCGGTGCGGCCGTGGCCCGCCTCAACGGGACGCGGTACCGGCTGACGATGGGGCAGCGCAACCGCGGTCCGGACCGGGGCGGCCCGGCCCGGCGGTTCCTCGAAACGCTGCGCAGTGCGGGCGGACGGATGACCTGACGCCGTCGGCCGCGCCGGGTCGTCGCGAGTTGCGGAGCTGTGACCCCTGAGCGACATTGGACACGTCACTCATGGTTCACCGGCGGTGACACTGAGAGTCACACCGCCGGAGACCGGATCAGCGGCCGGTCGGCCGCCGGATCCGTTCCTTCGTCTTCTTCCGGACCTAATTCGGGGAGTCGCAGCCGTGATCAGCGAGCCAAGCAGGCACTGCACGGTGGAGCTCCAGGCCCTGCCGTCGCGGATCGGTCAGGTCCGCAGAATCATCTCGGCGCAATTGCGCTACTGGCATCTCGATCCTCTGATCGACCAGGCCGCGCTCGGCGTCACCGAACTGCTGACCAATGTCCACCGGCATGCCCAGCCGGACAAGTCATGCACCGTCGAGATCGAGTTGCTGCTCGAACGGCTGACGGTGTCCGTCCACGACCACGACCCCCGGCTGCCGACCGTACGTGAGCCCAGCGCGTCCAGTACGTCGGGGCGCGGGCTCGCACTGATCGCCGCGGTCAGCGAGAGCTGGGGGGTCCGCCCGAGGGGCGGGGCCGGAAAGATCGTCTGGTTCACCCTTCCGGCGCCTCCCCGGAGCTTCGCGCTGCCACCGCATCCGGTGTACGGGGCCACCACCGACGGGCCGTTCGAGCTGGACTCCGTCATATATCCGGAGATCGGTACGCCGTCCGCCGCGCGGTCGGCGGTGGTCGGCTGACCTGCGGGGCGGCGGGGACCGTGACGCGACGGGGAGGGGGGGGGCCCCCGACCGCGGGTCGCCCCCGACCTGGTGGGCGTC
>NZ_JBHXTM010000034.1:0-29571 GCF_042677325.1 Streptomyces sp. NPDC127117 | reverse complement strand
GTGGTTTGGGTTCGCGCGGCGGGTGGGGGTGGGGGGGGGGGGGGGGTGGGGGGGGGGGGGGGGGCGCGGGCGGGGCGGGGGGGCGGGCTCGCGCGGCGCCCGCCCCCCCGCCCCTCCCTTCGTGCGCTACTGGGCGGCGATCGCGCGCAGTACGTCGAGGCGCCCGGCCCGGCGCGCCGGGCCGAGGCTCGCCAGCGCTCCGGCGGAGATCCCCACGAGAGCGACCGCCAGGAGCCGCAGCGGCGGCAGGTCGAAGGCGACGGCGGTGTCGCCCGCGGACGCCTCGACCAGCACCCAGCCGAGGAAGCCGCCGAGCAGCAGTCCGCCCGCCGTGCCGAACCCGGCCACCAGCACGGACTCCCAGCGGACCATCGAGCGCAGCTGGCTCCTGGTCTGTCCCACGGCTCGCAACAGGCCCAGCTCCCTGGTGCGTTCGTGCAGGGCCAGGGTGAGGGTGTTGGCGATGCCCAGCAGGGCGATGAGTACGGCGAGTGCCAGCAGGGCGTAGACCAGGGTGAGCATCATGTCGATGCCGCCGGCCGATGACTGCGCGTACTCGCCGCGGGTCTGTACGTCCGGGTTGCCGTACGCCGCCGCGGTCCTCGCCACCGCCGCCCTGCCGTCGGCGGTGGAAACCCCGGGCGCGAAGGAGACGGCGATCAGCGAGTCGGAGTCCTGTGCGCGGTGCGGGGCCCAGGCCCGGCGGGTGATGACGTAGTCGCCCGCCAGTTCCGACCGGTCGTAGACGGCGCGGACGGTGAAGGCCTGCCGTGTGCCGTCGGAGAAGGTGAGCCGGACCGGGGATCCGGGGCGCAGCTCGCGCTCGGCTGCCTCGGTGGCGGAGACGGCGATCCCGTTCGTACCCAGCCCGGTCAGCGAGCCGTCGACCCGGCCCAGGTCGAAGACCCTGCCGAGCGCGGCCGGGTCGGTGACGGTCAGGGCGCGTCCCGCGCCGTCGACCTCCGCGACCCCCTTGCCGAGGCCGACGGCGGTCGCGACCTGCGGCAGCCGGTCGACGGCCTGGGCGAGGCGGGGGCTCAGTCCGCTGCCGCCCGCGCCGAAGGCGGGCGCGCTGATGGCGACATCGCCCGCGAAGGACCGGTCGACGGTCCGGTTCATGGTGGCCTTCAGCGAGGCGCCGAAGACGGTGAAGACGGAGACCACGGCGACTCCGATCATCAGCGCGGTCGCGGTGGACGCGGTCCGCCGTGGGCTGCGCAGGGCGTTGCGCCGGGCCAGCCCGCCGGTGACGCCGCGCAGCCGGCCGAGCGGGGCGCCGAGCGCCCGTACCGCGTACGTGGCGGCGACCGGGCCGAGGATCACGAACGCGGCGAGCGCCGCCACCGCACCGGCGGCCGACAGCCGGACCGACGGGGCGGCCAGGATGCCGGTCAGGACGGCGCCGACGGAGACCACCAGCAGCACCAGCCCGGTGACGGCCCGGGTCCGGGACGCCCCGGAGTCGTCGACGGCACTCTCGCGCAGGGCGGCGAGCGGCGCGGTGCGCCCGGCCCGGAGGGCGGGCAGCAGCGCGGAACCGAGGCAGACCAGGACACCCACGGCGAGCGGCAGCAGCAGGGAGACGGCGCCGATCACCAGTGGACCGTCCGGGAACGGGAATCCCACGGCGGGGAAGAGGGCCTGCAGCCCGGCGGCGATACCGATGCCGCCGGCCAGGCCCGCTACGGAGGCGATCACCGCGACCGCGGTCGCCTCGACGAGGGTCGCGGCGACGACCTGACGGCGTGCCGCGCCGATGGCGCGCAGCAGCGCGTTCTCCCGGGTCCGCTGGGCGACGACGATGGCGAAGGTGTTGTGGATGGAGAAGGTGGCGACGAGCAGCACGATCCCGGAGAACACCAGCAGCAGTGTGGTGAACAGGCCGAGGAAGGCGCCGGAGATCATGTCCCGGTTCTCGGTGGCCGCCGCCTGTCCGGTGATGGCCTCGACGCCCTTGGGCAGCACGGGCCGCAGCGCGTCGACGAGTTCCCGCTGGCCGGTGCCGGGGCCGGCGCGGACCTGGATGGTCGATGCCTCGCCGGGTTTCGGCGTCAGGTACTTCTCGGCGTCGGCCTGTGTCATGGCCGTGAAGGTGACCTGCCCCATGCCGTCCTGGCCGCCGAAGGTGGCCAGTCCGACGATCCTGACGTGTACGGGGTCGGGGGTGCGCAGCACGGTCGTGTCGCCGATCCTGAGCCCGCCCCGGTCGGCGGCGCCCCGGTTGATGACGACCTCACCGGGGGCGGCGGGGGCGCGTCCGGCGGCGAGCCGGTACGGGTTGAGTTCCGGGTCGTCGATCCAGTTGCCCGCGAGGGTGGGCGGGCCCTGGCCGCCGATGGGTTTGCCATCGGCACCGATGAGCTGGCCGGCGCCCTGGATGTCGGGGGCCGCCGCGGCGACGCCGGGGGTCCGTTCGATCCGCTCCACCAGTGCGGTGCTCACCGGCTGCCGGGTGCCCTGGGTCTCGCCGGCGACGGTGATCACGTCGGCGCCGCGCACGACGGCGTCGGTACCGGCGTTGGCGTCGCCGAACATGGTGTCGAAGCTCGCCCTCAGGGTGTCGCCCATGACGAGCGTCCCGGTGAGGAACGCGACGCCGAGCAGGACGGCGACGAACGTGCCGGCGAAGCGGCGCTTGTGGGCGCGGAGCGAGGAGATGCTGAGGCGTACGGAGGCGCGGGTGCCGTTCATGCCGTCACCGCCTGCGCGAGGGGTGGGGGGCGAAGGACTTGAAGCGGTCGAGCACGCGCTCCGCCGTGGGGTCGGGCATCCGGTCGACGAGCCGGCCGTCGGCGAGGAAGACCACCTCGTCGGCGTGGGCGGCGGCGACCGGGTCGTGGGTGACCATGACGACCGTACGGGCGGTCTGCCGGACGGTGTGGCCGAGCAGCCGGAGCACTTCCTGGCCGGAGCGGGAGTCGAGGTTGCCGGTCGGTTCGTCGGCGAAGACGACATCGGGGCTGCCTGCGAAGGCCCGCGCCACCGCCACCCGCTGCTGCTGTCCGCCGGACAGTTCGCCGGGCCGGTGGTGCAGCCGGTCGCGGAGCCCGACGGTGTCGATGAGGGTGTCGAGCCAGTCGCGGTCGGGCCGCTCCCCCGCCAGGTCCAGGGGGAGGGTGATGTTCTCGGCGACGGTGAGCGTCGGCAGCAGGTTGAAGGACTGGAAGACGAAGCCGATCCGGCTCCGGCGCAGCAGGGTGAGCCTGCGGTCGTCGAGTGCGCTGATGTCGGTGCCGCCGATGAAGACGGAGCCCGAGGTGAGCGTGTCGAGTCCGGCGGTGCAGTGCATCAGGGTGGACTTGCCGGATCCGGAGGGCCCCATGATCGCGGTGAAGCGTCCGGCCGGGAAGTCGACGCTCACCCCGTCCAGTGCCCTGACCCGGGTTTCGCCCGCGCCGTAGAGCTTCACGGCGTCGACGACCCGGGCGGCGGGGACGGGAGTGGGGGCGGAGGAGGGTTCGGAGGTGGGGACGGTGGTGGTCATGCCACGCCTCCCTTGCTGCCGCGGCCGAACTGTTCGTCGAGGACGGAGAGCCGGCGCCAGTACTCGTCCTCGTCGATCTCGCCGGCCGCGAAGCGCCGGCCGAGCAGGGTGATCGGTGACGGCTCGGCGGGGGTTTCCCCGGCGGCCCGGGCCTGCCAGGGTCCTCGTCGGCCGCGCCACGCGGTACGGCGCAGCAGGGTGACGCCGCCGATGACGACGGCCGCCCAGAAGAGCGGGAAGAGGAGGATCCAGGGCCCGGGTCCACCGCTGTACGCCAGGGTGTTCATCTCGGTCGGCTCCCTCGGTTCAGGGTTGGTGTTCAGGTTTTCCTGACGCTTCCGAGCCTCGCGGAGAGAGGCTTGCGAGTCGTCGTACGGCCAGCGGCCGTGCGCGTACCCCCTCGGGAGTACGTGGCGCCGCAGCGGCTGCTCCCGTCGGCGAGGGGTCCGCCGGAGCTGTGTACCTACTGGTGTGTGCAGTCGAACCATGAGCACCGCGGACCGTCTGATCGAGGCCACCCGGCGTACGGCCGCGGAACCGCGTGAGACGGCCGGCTTGCTCCTGGACGGCCCGGCTACGGCCCACGAGCGGATCTCCGCGTACCTTCTGCGCGAGCGCGAGGTGCTGCGCGGCTGCCCGCTCGGCGGGCTCGCATGTGGTGGCGGCGACCGGATCGCATCAAGCCGCCTACAGTCACGCCGAGTTGACCGGCCGTCCGGGTGGCCGCCTCGCCGGGCTCTTCGTCGCGGAGCCGACCGAGGGCATCTGCTCGACGGGCATGTGTGCGGGCTTGATCAAGGTCGCCGGCGACTGCCTTTCACGGCATCGACGGCCATGCCCGGTCCACGATGATGGCGGCAGAGGGCGCACACCACCGCACCGGTGCGCCGATCGCCGTCCACCTGGAGCTGGGCACGGCCGCCCTCGACGTACTGGACCTGATCTTCAAGCAGTTGGAGGGCGGCCCGCGGGCCGTTGTCCTCGGGCCAGTCGAGCCGCTCGCTGGACAGCACGGTGCAGCGCGAGGCGGCGGGGTCGTTCCTGGCGTTCGACGGGCCGTCACGGGCCGACCACGCGACGGACCGGCGGCTGCCCGAGCAGTCGGCCGCGCTCACCGAGGCCGGTTTCGGCGGACAGCTGATGCTGGGCGGCGACACGACCGTGCCTGGCACCCGGGCATGCCGTTTCTGCTGCGCCGGCTGCGCCCCCGCCTTGAACGGACCCTGGGGAAGCGGGCGTTGGAAGCGATCGTGATGGCCGACCCGGCACGGGGGTTCGCCGGGCGAAGCCCTTCGGACCCGGCCGGGGGCTACCCGTACGGCCTCCGCAGGCATTCGCCGGCGGACGTCTTCGGACCCGGCCGGGGGCTGAGTCCCGTACGGCCTCGGACACCCGCGGAGGCGGTACGGCGGCCGAGGCCCGCACCGCCCCGCTCCGTCAGGCCAGCGCGGCCAGCGGGTCGTCCAGCACCGGCTGCCAGGCCAGTTCCGCCGCGCCGACCAGGCTGTTGTGGTCGAGCGTGCAGGGCAGGATCGGGACGCTGCCGCTCCGCCCCCACAGGCTGCGGTCGGCGACCACCGCACGCAGCCGCTCCGGGTCCGCGTCGAGCAGGGCGCGGTGCAGTCCGCCGAGGATGATGCGGTCCGGGTTGAGGATGTTGACCAGGCCGGCGAGCCCGAGGCCGAGCCGGTCGATCAGCTCCTCGGCCGCGCCCCGTACCGCCGCGTCCGCGTACTCCGTGCGCAGCAGGTCGCCGGCCTGCTTGAGCAGCGACTCCTCCGGGCCGGGTTCGCGCCGGGCGGCGACGAGGAAGGCCAGCGGGTCGGTCTCGACGTCCAGGCAGCCGCGCCCGCCGCAGTGGCAGGGGCGCCCCTCCGGGTTCACCGTGAGGTGCCCCACCTCCAGCGCCAGCCCCGAACTCCCGGTGTGCAGGCGGCCGTCGAGGACCAGGGCGCCGCCCACTCCCCGGTGCCCGGTGGCCACGCAGAGCAGATGCTGGGCGCCCCGGCCGGCACCGTGCCGGTGTTCGGCGAGCGCGGCGAGGTTGACGTCGTTCCCGGTGAACGCGGGGCCCGGGATGCCCGCTCCACGCACACAGTCGGCGAAGATCTCGCTCACCGGCGCACCGGCCGGCCACGCGATGTGCAGTGGGTTGAGCGCGTTGCCCTCCGGTTCGGCGACCGCCGACGGCACCGCGAGGCCCGCTCCGACGCAGCGCAGCCCGCTGTCCCGCAGCAACCGCGCGCAGTCGTCGACCACTTCACCGATGACCTGCGCCGGGTCCGCCGTGACGGCGACACAGCCGGGAGCGGTGGCCACCAGCCGCCCGCCCAGCCCGACGAGCGCGGCCCGGAATCCGTCGGCGTGCACCTGGGCGGCGATGGCGACGGGACCGGACTGCCGGACCGACAGCCGGTGCGAGGGGCGGCCCTGCGAGCCGGCGGCGGAGCCGGGCCGGGAGTCGACCTGGATCAGGCCGAGCGCCTCCAGCTCGGCGGCGACCGCACCGGCCGTCGCCCGGGTGACTCCGAGCTCGGAGGTGAGGACGGCGCGGGTGGGCGCGCGTCCGGTGTGGACCAGTTCCAGCGCGGGTCCGAGCGCGCTGCGGCCTCTCTCCAACTTTGTCCGGGTGGTGGACACCTTGCCGTTCATGGGGGCGAGTCTCCCACGGTCCGGGGGTACGGCCGACGCCCCGGTGGCACGGCTGTGCGCCGGGGGCGCGTCCGGAGAGCCTGCCCGGCCCGCGCTCCCCTCGACGCCCGGCCGGCACCCGACACCGCGGGCCACACCTGGCGGACGTACGGCGGGACTTCACGGACACGCGCCGCGAGCCGTTCGTCCGGACCGGGGCGGATCCGGACGAAAAGCCTCCCGGAAGCGGAGGACGGCCGCCTTGCGCCCGTTGTCCCGGCGCCCCTATGCTGAGTTTGTGCCGCAACTAAACAAACTGCGGACGGTCCTGCCGGGGGGACCGGGCGGAGACACCGCCGCACCTCCGTCGGCCCGCCTCCGTACCGCCCTGACCGTGTTCTTCGCCCTGGACGGCTTCCTCTTCGCCGGCTGGGTGGTCCGCATCCCGGCCATCAAGCACCAGACCGGCGCCTCCGCCGCCACCCTGGGCCTCGCCCTGCTCGGGGTGTCCGCCGGGGCCGTGGTGACCATGATGCTCACCGGCCGGCTGTGCCGACGCTTCGGCAGCCATCCGGTGACCGTGGTCTGCGGCGTCCTGCTCTCCCTCTCCATCGCCCTGCCCGCGCAGACCCGTTCGGCGCTCACGCTCGGCCTGGTCCTGCTGGTCTTCGGTGCCGCGTACGGCGGGATGAACGTGGCGATGAACAGCGCCGCCGTCGATCTGGTCGCCGCTCTGAGGCGCCCCGTCATGCCCGGCTTCCATGCCGCCTTCAGCCTCGGCGGCATGATCGGCGCCGGGCTCGGCGGGCTGGTCGCGGGCGGCCTCTCCCCCGCCACCCATCTCCTGATCCTCACCGGGGTCGGGCTCCTGGTCACGGCGGTGGCGGGACCGGCGCTGCTGCGCCACCCGGCACCCCGGCCCCCGGTCGGGGCCGGTGCCGCCGAGGCACCGCGACGGCCGAGCGGGAGGGCCCGCCGGCTGGTGCTCCTGTTCGGCCTGATCGCGCTGTGCACCGCCTACGGCGAAGGCGCACTGGCCGACTGGGGCGCGCTCCACCTGGAGCAGGACCTGCACGCCCACCCCGGCGTCGCGGCGGCCGGCTACTCCTTGTTCGCGCTGGCCATGACGGCGGGCCGGCTCAGCGGCACGGCACTGCTCGAACGGCTCGGCCAGACCCGCACTCTCGTCGTGGGCGGTGCGACGGCCGCCGTCGGAATGCTGCTCGGCTCGCTCGCCCCCACCACTTGGCCGGCCCTCCTCGGCTTCGCCGTCACCGGTCTCGGCCTGGCCAACATCTTCCCGGTCGCGGTCGGCCGGGCCGGTGAACTGGCCGGGCCCGGCGGGGTGGCCGCCGCGTCGACGCTCGGCTACGGCGGGATGCTGCTCGGGCCCCCCGCGATCGGCTTCCTGACCGACTGGTTCTCGCTCCCGGTGGCCCTCACCACGGTGGCACTGCTGGCCACCGCGGCCGCGGCGCTGGGGTACGGAGCACGCAACGCGACCCATGCGCCGGTGGCCTGAATCACCGTGCCGGGACGCCCGGACCGCTGGCACAATCGAAGCCATGGAGATCACGGACCACATCAAGTCCCTGGCTGCCGAGGGCCGGTTGCTGGCGGCCGCCGCGCAGGAGGCGGGGACGGATGCCGCGGTGCCGACGTGTCCGCAGTGGCGGGTGCGCGATCTGCTGCGGCACACCGGGATGGTGCACCGCTGGGCGACCGCGTTCGTCGTCGAGGGTCACACCTCGTACCACCCCGACGGCGGGGAGCCCGACCTGGACGGGCCGGCGCTGATCGACTGGTTCCGCGAGGGCCACGACCTCCTGGTGGACGCCCTGGACGGCGCACCGGCCGGGCTGGAGTGCTGGAGCTTCCTGCCGGCACCATCGCCCCTGGCCTTCTGGACCCGGCGCCAGGCGCACGAGACCGCGATCCACCGGGTGGACGCGGAGTCGGCCCGGGGCGGGCGGCCGTCACCGGTCACGGCCGCTCACGCGGTGGACGGGATCGACGAGTTGCTGTGCGGGCTCCACGCCCGCCCGAAGAGCCGGGTACGCACCCCGGCGCCGCGCTCCCTGCGGGTGCGCGCCACGGACGCGGACGCCTGCTGGACCGTACATCTCTCGCCCGAGCCGCCACGGGTCGTACGGGCGGACGGAGCACCCGAAGAGGGGCCCGTCGACTGCGAGTTGACCGCGTCGGCCGAGGAGCTCTACCTGACGCTCTGGAACCGGCTGCCGCTCGCCGCGGTCACCGTGTCGGGCGATGCCGAGCCCGCCAGGTTCTGGCGCGCGAATTCCGCGATCACCTGGTCCTGACCGCCGGGGCCGGAGCCCGTCGGAGCGTGACGGCGACCTGCGTCGCGCTCACTCCGCCGCCCCGTCGAGCATCCGGGCGAGCACCGACCTCTGCAGCGGCTTCACCTCGGCATGGCGCGCCCGGCCCTTCGCGGTCAGCTCCACCTGGACGCCCCGCCGGTCCTCGCTGCACATCCCCCGGCGTACCAGGTCGTCCTTCTCCAGCCGCGCCACCAGACGGGACAGCGCGCTCTGGCTGAGATGGACCCGGGAGGCCAGCTCCTGCACGCGATAGGCGCAGCCGCCGTCCTCGGACGTGCCCTCCGCCAGCACATCGAGCACCTCGAAGTCACTGGCGCCGAGGCCGTGCCGGTGCAGCGCACGGTCGAGCTCACAGAGCGTCCTGGCGTGCAGCGCGAGGATGTCCCGCCACTCGTCGACGAGCACCCGCTCGGACTTGTTCGCTGCCATGACCGCACGTTAGCAGAGATGACACCGATTGTTGCACCGACATTAAATGCACTTGCATTCAATGCACGTGCATGTACTGTGCTCCGCATGACCACTCCGCTCAACGTCCCCGATTCCCATGCGCGTTGGAGCCCGCGCCTGTGGGGCACGCTCCTCGTGCTCTGCGCCGCGATGTTCCTGGACGCCCTCGACGTCTCCATGGTCGGCGTCGCACTGCCGTCCATCGCCGACGATCTCGGACTGACCACCTCGACGCTCCAGTGGATCGTCAGCGGCTACATCCTCGGCTACGGCGGACTGCTGCTCCTCGGCGGCCGGGCGGCCGATCTGCTGGGCCGGCGCCGGGTCTTCCTCATCGCGCTCGGTGTCTTCGCCCTCGCCTCGCTGCTCGGCGGATTCGTCGACTCCGGACCGCTGCTGATCGCCAGCCGCTTCATCAAGGGGCTGAGCGCCGCGTTCACCGCGCCGGCCGGACTCTCGATCATCACCACCACGTTCAAGGAGGGCCCGCAGCGCAATCGCGCCCTGTCCATCTACACCACCTGCGCGGCCACCGGTTTCTCCATGGGGCTGGTCCTCTCCGGCCTGCTCACCCAGCTGTCCTGGCGGTGGACGATGCTGCTGCCCGCCCCGATCGCGCTGATCGCCCTGATCGCGGGCCTCAAGCTGATCCCGCACAGCGACCGCGAGGACACCCACCGCGGCTACGACCTGCCGGGCGCCGTCACCGGCACGGGCGCCATGCTGCTGCTGGTGTTCACGGTCGTGCAAGCGCCGGAGGTCGGCTGGACCTCCGCCCGCACGCTGCTGTCGTTCCTCGCCGTCGCCGTACTGCTCACCGTCTTCGTCACCATCGAGCGGCGCACCGCGAACCCGCTGATCCGCCTCGGGGTGCTGCGCTCCGGGAGCCAGGTCAGGGCGCAGCTGGGCGCCGCGGCGTTCTTCGGCAGCTATGTGGGCTTCCAGTTCCTGGTCACCCAGTACATGCAGTCGCTGCTCGGCTGGTCCGCGCTGGAGACCGCGCTGGCCTTCCTGCCCGCAGGGGTGCTGGTCGCCCTCTCCTCCACGAAGATCGGTGACGTGGTGGACCGGTTCGGGACACCGCGCGTCATCGCGGCCGGGTTCACCTCGCTCGTCGTCGGCTACGCGCTCTTCCTGCGGATCACTCTCACCCCTTCGTACGCCGTGGTGATCCTGCCGTCCATGCTGCTGCTCGGCGCGGCCTGCGCGCTGACCTTCCCCTCGCTCAACATCCAGGCCACCAACGGGGTGGACGACGACGAGCAGGGCATGGTCTCGGGCCTGCTGAACACCTCGATCCAGGTCGGCGGAGCGATCTTCCTCGCGGTCGTGACCGCGGTGATCACCGCGCACGGCAGCGGCGACGGTTCGCGTCAGGCGGTCCTGGACAGCTACCGGCCCGGCCTGGTCGTGGTGACCGTGGTCGCGTTCGCCGGGCTGCTGATCACGCTCACCGGGCTGCGGCGCCGCCGGCCCGTCCAGCACTCCGTGCTGGTCGCGTCGTCCGAGATGGACCGCGTGGCGGAGGCCGGGGCGACGACGACCGCGCGGAAGGTGTCCGTGCGGGACTGACCACCGGGCGAGGGGGACGGTGCGGTGTCCGGCCGGGGTGCTTGCCCATCGGCCGGACACCGCATCCGTATGGTGCGGCAGGCTCCGTCGGCGCCCGGGTCAGCCGAGCCAGCCCGGCCGCACCAGCCCCGACTCGTAGGCGAGCACAACGAGTTGGGCCCGGTCGCGGGCGCCCAGCTTCACCATGGTGCGGCTCACGTGGGTCTTGGCGGTGAGCGGGCTGACGACGAGGCGCCGGGCGATCTCCTCGTTGGAGAGACCTATGCCGACGAGCGCCATCACCTCCCGCTCCCGTTCGGTGAGCTCGCGCAGCCCGGTCGCCGACGCGGGCTCCTTGGAGCGGGCCGCGAACTCGGCGATCAGGCGCCGGGTGACTCCCGGCGACAGCAGGGCGTCACCGCCGACCACCGCCCGTACGGCGCGCAGCAGTTCCTCCGGTTCGGTGTCCTTGACCAGGAAGCCGGAGGCCCCCGACCGGATCGCCTCGAAGACGTACTCGTCGAGCTCGAAGGTGGTGAGCATGACCACCCGGACCTCGTTCAGCCGGGCGTCCTCGATGATGGCGCGGGTCGCGGCGAGGCCGTCGAGATGTGGCATCCGGATGTCCATCAGCACGATGTCGGGCCGCAGTTCACCCACCAGGCGCACGGCCTCCGCGCCGTCGGCGGCCTCCCCGGCCACCTCGATGTCGGGCTGGGCGTCCAGCAGGGCCCGGAAGCCCGCCCGGACAAGCGACTGGTCGTCGGCGAGCAGTACGCGGATCACGGTGTCTCCTCCTCGTGTGCCGCCGTGCCGGACGGCAGCGGAAGCTCGGCGCGCACCCGGAAGCCGCCGTCGGGCCGGGGGCCCGCCTCGATCGTGCCACCCAGCGCGGCGGCCCGCTCCCGCATCCCCGCCAGCCCGTTTCCGCTGCCTCCGGCGTCGCCGCCGGTGGCGGGTCCTTCGTCGTCGATCCGGAGCCGGATGCGGCCGGGCCCGTAGCCGATCCCGACCCGTGCGGTACGCGATCCGGAGTGCCGGACCACGTTGGTCAGCGCCTCCTGCACGATGCGGAAGGCGGCGAGATCCGCACCGGGCGGCACGGCCGGCCGTTCGCCCTCGGTCTCGACGGTGACGGTCAGTCCGGTGTGCGCCGCCTGCTCGACGAGCTCGGGGAGCCGGTCGAGGCCGGGGGCCGGGGCCCTAGGCGCGTCGCCGGGGGTGCGCAGGGTGTCGAGGACCTGGCGGACCTCGCCCAGCGCCTCCTTGCTGGCGGCCTTGATGGTGGTCAGCGCCGCACGCGCCTGCTCGGGGTCGGAGTCCAGCAGCGCGAGCCCCACGCTCGACTGGACGTTGATGACGGAGATGCTGTGGGCCAGTACGTCATGGAGTTCGCGCGCCATCCGCAGCCTCTCCTCGTCGGCCCGGCGCTGCTCCGCGGCCTCCCGTTCCGCCCGCCGGTCCGCCCACTGCTCACGGCGTACGCGTACGAGCTCGGCGGCGGCGATGATGGCCACCACCCAGGCGGCGATGCCCAGTTCCTGCCCCCAGGCGGCGGGGTGGTCGTCGGACGGCGGCAGCCACCGGTAGAGCCAGTGCGCCACCAGGACGTGCCCCAGCCACACCATGCCCACGGCCGACCAGGCGGCCCGCCGGTGTCCGGCGACGACGGCGCTGAAGCAGCCCACGGCGACGGCCAGGAAGACCGGACCGTACGGATACCCGGCCGCCAGATAGATCATCGCCGCGGTCGAGCTGCCGAAGACGGCCACCACGGGGTGCCGGTGGCGCACCAGGAGCACGGCGACGGCCAGGAAGAGCAGCAGCCGTGCGAACAGGTCCAGTGGGGCCCGCTCGTCCATCTGCCCCCGGGCCGCGATGGTGGAGCCGATCATGACGACGGCGCCGATCAGGATCGTCGACGGCCAGGGCAGCCGGGCGGCGGCCCCTCCGGGCGCCCCCGTCAGCCACCGCGGCGGCTCGCCGTGCGCCCAGGGTGGACCGCCGCCGCTTCCGTGTGAGCGCTGCTCTTCCATGCCGGCCACGCTAGACCGCGGGCCGTGTCCGGGGCGTCAGCCGGGCGTGGTCATCACCCGTACTCCCCGGGGAGTACGTCGTACGGGAGAGCCCTCAGCCGTCGCCGGCGGGCAGGCCGACCGTGCGGGCCATCTCGGTGACCGCTTCCCGGAAGAAGGCCTCCCGGGCCTCCACCACCCGGTGGAACTGGCCGAAGATCTCGAAGGAGATCAGCCCGAACAGCTGCGCCCAGGCGGCGATCAGCGGGGGGGCGGCCTCCGGGGGAAGGTCCGGGGCGAATTCGGTGACCATCCGCGCGGCCTCGGCGCGCAGATCGCCGGCGAGCGGCGGCAGAGCCAGGCCGTCCGTGCGGTGGGCGTCCGCGACCACGGCGATCAGGACGAGGCCGACGCGGGAGGCGGGGCCGATCGTCGCCTGTGGTGCGGTGTAGCCGGGCACCGGCGAGCCGTAGATCAGGGCGTACTCGTGGGGGTGGGCGAGGGCCCAGTCGCGCACGGCGCGGGTGACGGCGATCCAGCGGGCAAGGTGGCCGGCGGTCTCGGCGGCGGCCCGGTGGGCGGCCTCGGCGGCCTCGCCCACGGAGTCGTACGCGTCGACGATCAGGGCGGTGAGCAGCTCGTCCCGGCTGGGGAAGTAGCGGTAGATGGCGGACGACGCCATGCCGAGCTCCCGTGCGACGGCGCGCAGCGACAGCTTCGCGGCGCCCTCGGCCGCGAGCTGTTTCTTCGCCTCGTCCTTGATGGCGGCGGTGACCTCGATGCGGGCCCGTTCCCTGGCTCCTCGGACAGTGCTCATGGGCAGCAGTCTGCCACGGAAGCAGAGCACCGACCAATAACGAGAGCGGTGCTCTTGCTTATGAGCACCCATCCCGTGCACACTGATCTCAAGCGAGAGCACCGCTCTCAAAACCTTGGGGAGTCACCATGTCTCAGCCGTACTACCTCCGCGGCAGCGCCCTCAACGTCCGGATGAACGGCATCGTCGGCTGGCTCGCCCGCCATGGCCTCAGCATGTTCGGTTCGGCCGAGATGTCGGTGCGCGGCCGCAAGAGCGGGCAGATGCAGCGGGTGCCCGTGAACCCCCACACCCATGAGGGCGCGCAGTACCTCGTCTCCGCCCGCGGCCACTCCCAGTGGGTGCGCAACATGCGGGCGGCCGGTGGCGGCGAGCTGCGGGTGGGCCGCAAGGTCCGGAGCTTCACCGCCGTGGAGATCGCGGACGACGAGCAGAAGTCGCTGGTCATCCGCACCTACCTGGAGCGGTGGGGCTGGGAGGTCAATGACTACTTCCAGGGCGTCACCGCGAAGTCCTCGGACGCCGAACTGCTGGCGGCCTGCCCGGACCACCCCGTCTTCCGGATCTCCGTGGAGAGCTGACCGTGCGGCCGGGCGGACGGCAGTTCGGCAGGAGCGACCAGGGCCGGTCCGGCGGATCAGCACCGCGCCCCGGCCCTGATCCGCCGGACGCGCCCTAGCGGTCCATCGCGTTCAGCGCCCGCTGCGCCAGCGGATGCGTACGGACCAGTTCGCCGAGCGAGGTCGTGCCGCGGGTGATTCCGGCGAAGGCGTTCCAGGCCGGGCGGAATCCCGTCAGCACCGCGTGCAGCACCCCGGGACGGCGCTCGAACAGCTTCAGCATGCGCCGTCCGACACTCATCTCGACGCCGAGGCCCGCCTTGATGGCGAACGCGTAGTTGAGCGCCTGCCGGCGGGCGTCCACCGCGTCGTGCGACTCCGCGATCCGGACCGCCCACTCACCGGCCAGCCGCCCCGACCGCAGCGCGAAGGAGATCCCCTCGCGGGTCCACGGCTCCAGCAGCCCCGCGGCGTCGCCGCACACCAGCACCCGCCCGCGCGACAGCGGCGAGTCGTCGCTGCGGCAGCGCGTCAGATGGCCGGAGGAGATCTTCGGCTCGAAGCCGGCCAGGCCGAGCCGGGCGGTGAAGTCCTCCAGGTACCGCTTGGTCCCCGCCCCGTCGCCCCGCGCCGAGATCACACCGACGGTCAGGACATCGCCCTTGGGGAAGACCCAGCCGTAACTGCCGGGCATGGGGCCCCAGTCGATCAGCACCCGCCCCGCCCAGTCCTCCGCGACCGTGGCCGGAACCGGGATCTCGGCCTCCAGGCCGAGGTCCACCTGGTCGAGCTTCACCCCGACATGAGCCCCTATCCGCCCCGCGCTGCCGTCGGCACCGACGACCGCGCGGGCCAGGACCGTCTCGCCGCCGGAGAGCACCACGGCGACCGTGCGCCGGTCGGGCACCGAGGCACCGTGCTGCTCGACCCTCGTCACCGTCGCGCCGGTGCGCACTTCGGCGCCCGCCTTCTGCGCCTCCTCGACCAGACCCGCGTCGAACTCCGGGCGGTTGATCAGCCCGAAGAGCATCCGCTTGGAGCGGCGGGTCCGTGCCAGCCTGCCGTTGAGCGAGAACGTGACCGCGTGGATCCGGTCCCGCAACGGCAGTTCGAACCCGGGCGGCAGCGAATCACGCGAAAACCCGATGATGCCGCCGCCGCATGTCTTGTACCGGGGAAGCTCCGCCTTTTCGAGGAGCAGCACCCGCCGGCCGGCGACCGCCGCCGCGTATGCCGCCGAGGCTCCGGCCGGTCCGCCGCCGACTACGACGACATCCCACACGGACGACTCTTCGTGCTCCTGTACGGCGTCTGCGTTCTCGCTGCTCACGATGTGCTTCTGCTCCCGATCCCACCAGTGGCCCATGCTGCTCACGGCATCCTACGGCGCGTTGCTCCCGGCCCCCGCTGTGGGAGGATCGACCGTACGTTCGTCCCGCATGCGACGCCGCACACTCGGTGCGCATGTGGCCGGATTCGTACACATAACGTCGCACCCACGAGGAGCGTGCCCATGACCGCCCGTCCGATTTCCGAGACCATTGCCTCGCTGATGCCCCGCGCCAAGGCGGAGCTGGCCGAGCTGGTGGCCTTCCAGTCGGTGGCGGATCCCGCGCAGTTCCCGAAGAGCGAGTGCGAGGCGGCCGCCGACTGGGTCGCCGACGCGCTGCGCGCCGAGGACTTCCAGGATGTCGCCCTTCTCGACACCCCCGACGGCACCCGGTCGGTCTACGGCTTCCTGCCCGGCCCGGCCGGCGCCCCGACCGTACTGCTCTACGCGCACTACGACGTGCAGCCGCCGCTCGACGAGTCCGCCTGGCTCTCGCCCCCGTTCGAGCTGACGGAGCGGGACGGCCGCTGGTACGGCCGCGGCTCCGCGGACTGCAAGGGCGGGTTCATCATGCACCTGCTCGCCCTGCGCGCCCTCAAGGCCGACGGCGGCGTCCCGGTCTCCGTGAAGGTGATCGCCGAGGGTTCCGAGGAGCAGGGCACCGGCGGTCTGGAGCGGTACGCGGAGGCGCACCCCGAGCTGCTGGCCGCCGACACCATCGTCATCGGCGACACCGGCAACTTCCGGGTCGGTCTGCCGACGGTCACCGCGACGCTGCGCGGCATGACGATGCTGCGGGTCTCCGTGGACACCCTCGAAGGCAACCTGCACTCCGGGCAGTTCGGCGGCGCCGCCCCGGACGCGCTGGCCGCGCTGATCCAGTTGCTGGCGTCGCTGCGCGACGAGGACGGCACCACGACCGTCGACGGGCTCGCCACGGACACCGAGTGGGACGGACTGCAGTACCCGGAGGCCGAGTTCCGCAAGGACGCGAAGGTCCTCGACGGTGTCGGGCTGATCGGCTCGGGCACGGTCGCCGACCGCATCTGGGCCCGCCCGGCCGTCACCGTCATCGGCATCGACTGCCCGCCGGTGGTCGGCGCGACGCCCTCGCTCCAGGCGAGCGCCCGGGCACAGATCAGCCTGCGCGTCCCGCCGGGCCAGGACGCCGCCGAGGCGACCGCGCTGTTGACCGCGCATCTGAAGGCGCACGCCCCGTGGGGCGCCCGGGTCGCGGTGGAACAGGTCGGCCAGGGCCAGCCGTTCCGCGCCGACACCTCAAGCCCGGCGTACACGTCGATGGCCCGGGCGATGGAGACCGCGTACCCGGGCGAGAGGATGCAGACGTCCGGCATGGGCGGCTCGATCCCGCTCTGCAACACCCTCGCCGCCCTGTACCCGGAGGCCGAGATCCTGCTGATCGGCCTGAGCGAGCCGGAGGCGCAGATCCACGCGGTGAACGAGAGCGTGTCGCCCCAGGAGCTGGAGCGGCTGTCGATCGCCGAGGCCCTGTTCCTGCGCAACTACGCGGAATCCAAGCAGGTCTGACACCTCGTCACCGCCCCGGCACCCTGCGGCCTTCCGGTCCGCGGGTTCCGGGGCGGTTTCGGACCCGATGCGCGCTCGGCGAATCCCGTCCAGAACGTAGATCCGCCCGGCGGGCCGGCACGTCCACGTACGTTCGCCGCGTGGATGTCGTCGAGGTACTCCCCCGACTGCACATGTTCCGCTTCCCCATCGGTCAGGCGTATCCGTGGCAGGACGGTGCGGGCCTCACCCCGATCGACGCGGGTGACATCGACGCCGCGCCCGCGATCGAGGGGGCGGTGCGCGATCCGGGCCTGGACCCGGGCCGCGTCGGACCGGGGGCACGGGTGGTCCACACCCCCGGTCACACCCCAACTCCATCGCGATCCATCTTCCGCGGCACGGCGTGCTGTTCAACGGGGACACCGTGGCCAGGGTCGACCGGGTGATGCCGGGCGTCCTGAACATCGACCGGGCGCGGGCCGTGGCCTCCTTCCGGCGGCCGGCCGTGCTGGAGCCGGCCACGGTCTGCTTCGGGCACGGCGAACCGCTCACCGCGGATGCCCCCGCGCTGCCGCGCGCCTCAGCCGACCGGGACGCCCGCCTCCAGATTGAGCACGGCTGACCGCTCCCGGGCCCGCAGCGCCCAGCGAAGGCGTTCGTACCGGGTCGGGGGCAGCATGGTGGCCGCTTCTTCCTCGGTGACGAACCGCCAGCCGCGCAGTTCGGAGCCGGGCAGCAGCAGCCGTTCGGCGTCCGCACCGGTCAGCAGGCCGCCGTCGAAGAGCAGCCGCAGACCTCCGTAGCCGGGCGGCCGGGGCGCCTCCCAGTCGACGACGAGGAGCTTGGGCACCCGGTCGAGACGGATGCCTATCTCCTCGGCAACCTCACGGATCCCGGCCTGGGCCGGTGCCTCGCCGGACTCGACGACTCCGCCGGGGAACTCCCAGCCGGGCTTGTACGTCGGGTCGACGAGCAGCACCCGGTCGTGCTCGTCGAAGAGCAGGACGCCGGCCGCCACGGTCTCCGCGGTCGGTTCGGGTGTCTGCACTATCTCGCACGGGGTGGCGGCGCCGCTGCCGACCGCCTCGGCGATGCGCTCGGCCGTCTCGTACGGGGTGAGCGCGCCGGTGTCGATGGCGTGGGCGTCCCGGGTGAGCCAGCCGAGTGCCGCCCGGTACGGCTCGATGTGCTGGCGGGCCCACTGCCGTACCCGGTCGCTGTGTGCCGGGTCGTCGGGATACTCCACGCGGTCGGCGATCCGTTTGCGCAGGATCGTTTCCTCGGTCGAGAGCAGGACATGACGCACCGCGATGCGCCGGGAGGCCAGCCCTCCGAAGATCTCGTCGCGGTACTCCTGCCTCAGCAGAGTCATCGGCACCACCAGCACACCGGACACCTCGGCGAGCAGGGCCGCCGCGGTGTCCACCACCAGACGCCGCCAGATCGGCAGGTCCTGGAAGTCCGTCACCTCGGCAAGTGTCTTCTGCGGCAGCAGCTGTCGCAGTCCCGCGCCGGTCAGTTCGGGGTCGTAGAAGGTGCTGTTCGGGATCAGATCGATCAGTTCACGCGCGGCGCTCGTCTTGCCCACGCCGAACGCACCGTTGATCCAGACGATCACGGTTCCCCCTCTTCCGTAGCCCCCTGTGGCTTGCCCGCAACACCCTGCCGCGAAAACCCGGTTGTGGCGATGCCTGTTTCCCGGGCGGAACCGGCGGCCGTCCGCCGCCGGCGCCACCGCGAGCTGCCGCGATCTCCGGACGACCTCCGGTCAGCCACAGCCCTTCCACTCCGTCATCACGATTTCATCACCACCGGAATATTCGAATCCTGGGCACTCGACGGGACCGTTACGGTCATCTCTCCATGAGCCACACCAGGGGGGACATATGTCTCAAAGTCAGCAACCGCCGTGGGGACCGCCGCCCCCGCCGCCCGGCAGCACCCCGTACGGACCGCCCGCGCTGCCGGACCGCCGTCCGAAGTGGGCACGGAAGCGGATAGCGATCCCGGCCGCCGTCGTCCTGTTCCTCGTGGGCGTGGGCATCGGGGCCGCGGACGATCCCGCCGCGGCACAGAAGACCGCCTCCGCGAAGGCCGCACCGTCCGCGACGGTGACCGCGACGGCCACGGTGACGGCCACCCCGGCGCCGACGGTCACCGAGACGGTGACCGCGAGCCCGGAGCCGGCGCCGACCGTCACGAAGACCCGCACCGTCAGGGTGACCGTCCCGCCCGCGGCCGAGGACGACGGCTCCTCCGGCGGATCCGGTTCGGGCGGGGGCAGCTCCAGTACGTACTACGCCAACTGCACCGCCGTGCGCGCGGCCGGCGCCGCGCCCATCCACGCGGGCGAGCCCGGCTACGGTCGCCACCTCGACCGGGACGGGGACGGGGTCGCCTGCGAATAGCCGCCCGCCCTGAGCGGTCCCGCTCCCTCGGGTCCGGCGGCTACCCCTTGCTGGACCCGAGGGTGAGGCCCGCGATGAAGTGGCGCTGGAGCAGCAGGAAGACCACGATCGTGGGCAGGGCGACGATCACCGAGCCCGCGGCGAGCAGGTTGTAGTCCGTGAAGAACTGGCCCCTGAGGTTGTTCAGCGCCGAGGTGATGGGGAGCTTGTCGCCGTCGGAGATGAAGACCAGCGCCCACAGGAAGTCGTTGTACATCCAGGTGAACTGGAGCGTGCCGAGCGCGGCCAGGGCCGGGCGGCAGAGCGGCAGGGTGATCCGCCAGTACCGGGTCCAGACGCCCGCGCCGTCGACGACGGCCGCCTCCAGGATCTCCTGCGGCAGGGTGCGCATGAAGTTGGCCAGGACGAAGACGCAGAAGCCGAGCTGGAATCCGACCTGGACGGCGACGACGGCCCAGTACGAGTCGTACATCGTCATCGAGTCGGACATCCAGTAGGGCAGCGGGATGCGGTTGAACACCACGTACAGGGGCGTCACGATGACCTGCTGCGGCAGCAGGTTCCCGGCGGTGAAGAGCATCAGCAGGACGAGCCCGCCACGCATCTTCAGGCGTGCCAGCGCGAAGGCCACGAACGAGGCGAGGAAGAGGGTGACGAGTACCCCCGGGACCGCGATGATCATGGTGTTGACGAAGTACTTCGTCATGCCGGAGTCGGAGAACGCCTGACGGTAGTAGTCCAGGGAGAGATGGCGCGGCAGGGAGAAGTAGCCGTGCTCGGCGGTCTCGTCGTACGGGCGCAGCGACGCGTACACCGCGAGCAGGAGCGGGGCGAGGAAGGCGAGGGAGACCGCCATCAGGAAGGCGTGGACGCCGATCCGGCCGGGGCGGGTCCGGCGCCGGGCGGCGGGACGGGCGGGGGTGGCTTGCACGGTCAACGGTTCCTCTCCCCTCGGAGCTCCTGGACCAGGTACGTCACGACGAATCCCAGGGAGACGGTCAGCAGGACGACGGCGATGGCGGAGCCGAAGCCGATCCGGCTGGCCTCGCCGATGATGTTGTCGGTGACGAGCACCGAGAGCAGTTCGAGCCCGTTGCGGCCGTGGTTGACCGCGTACACGATGTCGAACGCGCGCAGGGACTCGATGACGGTGATGACGCCGACGATGACGTTGACCGGTCGCAGGGTGGGCAGGACGATGCGGAAGAAGGTCTGGGCCTCGCCCGCCCCGTCGATCGCCGCGGCCTCCTTCAGCGAGGGGTCGACGGCCTTCAGCCCGGCGAGGTAGAGGATCATCACATAGCCGGTGTGCCGCCAGGCGGCGGCGAGCAGGACCATCCAGATGTTGAGGTCCGGGTCGCCGAGCCAGTCCGTCGGTGAACCCGTGTCGCCGATGACCGCGTTGAGGGCGCCCTGGTCGCGGGAGAAGACCAGCTGGGCGATGAATCCGACCACGGCGAGCGACAGCACGACCGGCATGTACAGCGTCGACTGGTAGAAGCGGCTGAAGCGCACCCCCCGGTCGATCAGCACGGCCAGCAGCAGTCCGAAGGGGGTGGCGACCAGGCCGAGGAAGGCGAGCCAGAGCAGATTGTGCCGGGCCGCGGGCCAGAACTGCGGGTAGTTGGTGAAGAGGTTCTCGTAGTTCTGCGTACCCACCCACTTGATGTCACCGATGCCGTCCCAGCCGGTGAAGGAGAGCACCACGGAGGCGAGGGTCGGTCCCCAGACGATGGCGATGTCGAGCAGTACGGGTATGCCGAGCAGCACACCGAGTACGGCGAGGTCGCGGCCGGTGAACCGCCGGGGGACTCGCCGTCCGGTGCGCCGGGCCGGGATGAACGACACGATCGGTACTCCAGGTTCGGTCGGATTGCCATCGGGTCGTCCGGGGTCAGTCCGCGGCGAAGATGGTCTTCTTCTGCCGCTCGATGTCGTTGACCAGGCCGTCCACGTCGTTCGGATCGCTGATGAACTTCTGGATCGCGGGGATCATGACCGTGGAGGAGAAGTCCGGCCTGGTGTCCCGGTCCAGGAACTGGGAGATCTGCTTGGCCCCGGAGACCAGCTCAACGGCCTTCTTCTGGAGCGGCGAGTACGCGGAGATGTCCGCCTGGTCGCTGACCGCGATGTTGTTCGGGTCGCTCTTCAGGTAGATGTCCTCGGCCTTCCCGGTGGCCAGCCACATGAGCAGGTCCTTGGCGCTCTCCAGGCTCTTGTCGTTCTTGAGGTTCTTCGACTTCTTGGCCAGCAGGAAGCCGTCGATGGGTGCCTCCACCGCGTCCTGCCCGTGCTCCGGGTTGATCACGGGGAAGGGGAAGAAGTCGATGTCGCCCTGCTCGCCCTTGGGGAACTGGGCGCCGGGGTGCGGCAGCCCGAAGACGGCCATGCCGGCCTCCTTCTTCTGGAGGCTGTTGGCGGCCTCCTGCCAGGTACGGCCGTTGGCCCCCTGCTGGCAGTACGGGAGGAGCCGGCGCCAGGTGTCGAACACCTCCCTGACCCGCTTGTCGGTCCAGGCGACCTCGCCCGCCATGAGGCTCTTGTGGAATTCGTAGCCGTTGGTCCGCATGTCGATGTAGTCGAAGGTGCCCATGGCGGGCCAGCCGTCCTTGTCGCAGAACGCGATGGGATCGAGCTTGTCCTTCTGCATCCGCTTGGCGAGCGCCACGTATTCGTCGAGCGTCTTCGGCGCCTGATAGCCGCGGTCGGCGAACAGGCTCTTGCGGTGGAAGACGGCCCACGGATAGTAGTAGTACGGCGTGAGGTACTGCTTGCCGTCGGCGCCGGTGGACTGGGCCTTCAGCGCGGCCGAGAAGCCTTTGTAGCGCTGCCAGTTGTCGCTGATGTCGTGCAGCAGTCCCTTTTCCGCGAAGAATTGCATCCGGTTCCCGGCGAACCACATGAAGACGTCGTCCGGCTTGCCCTGCAGATACCGGTTGATGTTCTCCTGAAAGGTGTTGTGGTCGACGGTGTTGACCTTCACCTTCCGCCCGTCCGACTGCGCCTCGTACGCGGCGAACGCATCGGCGAATGCCTTCTTCGGAACCGGGTCGGAGGAATTGGACCCCAGAGTGATCGTCTTCCCGTCGCCGCCGGGGCCGCTTCCACAGGCGGTGAGCAGCGCGGGAAGCGCCACCGCTCCGGCGCCGACGGCCGCACCACGCAGCAGACTTCGTCGGGACATCCGATGTCCCGCGACACTGCCCGGCACACCTGACCTGTCGTAATCAGACTGCGTCATGCCCCACTCCTCCGGAGATGCAACCCAACACAACCGAACGTGCGATTGGATCTCACCCCCAAGTCATGGTGCCGTCAAGGGTTTTGACGAGAAACCGGGCAACCGCCGCCACTCCTCTTCCAACAGACTTCAACACGCCCTAACGTAATCGCACGCTTTGGCGTGCACATGCTGTCATCCGATCATGGACGAGTATGGAGGAACGTAACGATGCGTCATCTTCCAACCCGTACAACCCGAACCAGCCGTCGTGGAGTCATCGGAGCGCTGATGGCCGGGCTGCTGTGCGCCGCGGGAACGACTGTTCCCGCCGTCGCGAACTCGCCCGCGCCGGGGCCCGCTCCCGCCGTGACCGGGCAGTCCGGAAACGGCCTTGCGCTCACCCCGCCGATGGGTTTCAACAATTGGAACTCGACGCACTGCCGCGCCGAGTTCGATGAGTCGATGGTCAAGGGAATCGCCGACATCTTCGTCGAGAAGGGCCTCAAGGCGGCGGGCTATCAGTACGTCAATCTCGACGACTGCTGGGCAAAACCGCAGCGCAACGCGGACGGAGAACTGGAGGCCGATCCGCAGCGCTTCCCGAACGGGATCAAGGCCGTCGCGGACTATGTCCACTCCAAGGGCCTCAAAATCGGCATCTACACCAGCGCGGGCACCAAGACCTGCGACAGCGTGGGACTCCCGGGCGCACTGGGCCATGAGTTCAGTGACGCGCAGCAGTTCGCGGACTGGGGCATCGACTATCTGAAGTACGACAACTGCAACAACCAGGGCGTCGACGCGAAGAAGCGCTATACGACGATGCGGGACGCGCTCGCGGCGACCGGCCGCCCGATCGTCTACAGCATCTGTGAATGGGGCGAGAACAAGCCCTGGGAGTGGGCCGGCGAGCTCGGCAACCTCTGGCGCACCACAGGCGACATCAACGACAGCTGGGGCAGCATGCTGTCGATCATGAAGCAGAACCTGCCCCTCGCTGCCGCTGCCGGGCCCGGTCACTGGAACGACCCCGACATGCTGGAGGTCGGCAACGGCGGCATGACGGACACGGAGTACCGCACCCACTTCTCCATGTGGTCCGTGATGGCGGCGCCGCTGCTCATCGGCTCCGATCTTCGCAAGGCGAGCGCGGAGACCTTCGAGATCCTCTCCAACCACGAGGTCATCGCGGTCGATCAGGACCTGCTGGGCAAGCAGGGCACCGTGCTCTCCTCCGCCGGCGGACGCTGGGTGGTCGCCAAGGAGATGCGGGACGGCAGCCGCGCGGTCGCCCTGTTCAACGAGACCGGCAGCACCCAGCGCATCGCGACGACGGCCGAGGAGGTCGGGCTGCCGAAGGCCGACGGGTACACGATGCGCGACCTGTGGGAGCACAAGTCCTACAACACGGCGGGCACCCTGGCCGCGACCGTCCCGGCGCACGGGACCGTGCTGCTGCGGGTCGCCGCCGACGGCAAGTGGGCCGCGCAGCCGCCCGCCGTGGAACTCGGTCTGGAATCACGCCCGTTGATCGAGTCCGGACGCAACGCCACGCTGACCACGAAGGTCACCGATCTGGGCCGTACCCCCGCCAGGAAGGTCGCGGCGCTGCTCACCGGCCCCTCGGGCTGGCAGCTGAAGGCGGTGTCGCCGACCGGTTCACCGGTCCTGCCGACCGGCCGGTCCCTGACCACCCGCTGGCAGGTGACGGCCCCCGCGGACGCCACCGGTGCGTACGACCTGACGTTCAAGGTCCAGTACCGCTCACCGGCCGGGACACGGGTGAGTTCCACGGTCCCGCTCCGGGCCCATGTGGTGGTCGCGCCACCGGCGGGCGGCGGCTTCCTGAGCGATCTGCCGCAGCTCTCGGCGGCCAACGGCTGGGGCCCGGTCGAGAAGGACACCAGCAACGGTGAGAGCGGTGCGGGCGACGGGAATCCGCTGACGATCGGCGGCACGGTCTTCGCCAAGGGCCTCGGCGTGCACGCCGACAGCGCCGTCGAGTTCTACACCGGCAGGGCATGCGAGGCCGTTACGGCTCAGGTCGGTGTCGACGACGAGAAGGGCGCGAAGGGGTCGGTCTCCTTCGAGGTCCGGGCCGACGGTACACAGGTGGCGTCGAGCGGCGTACTGACCAACGCGATGCCCGCCCGGCCCATCACCGCGGACGTGAGCGGTGCGCAGGTGGTGAGTCTGGTGGTCACCGACGGCGGGGACGGTGTCGATTCCGACCACGCGGACTGGGCGGACCTGCGGATCACCTGCTGACCCGCAGAGCGCGACGGCGGGTTTCCGGGGCATCGCCTCCGGGAACCCGCCCGGCGCACGATTCGCCGGCCGCTCCTGGTCAGCCCTGCCCGGCCACCGCTGCGCCCGGCCCCACCCGCGCCGCGGCGGCGGCCGCGCCGACCAGCCCCGCGTCGGTGCCCATCACCGCCGGGGCCACCTCGATCTGCCGGATGAAGGAGAGCGTGGCGTACTGGCGCAGGGCCCGGCGCAGCGGCGTGAAGAGGATGTCGCCCGCACCGGCCACTCCCCCGCCGATCACCGCGATGTCGATCTCGACGAGCGTGGCGGTGGCGGCGATCCCGGCGGCCAGTGCCTGGGCGGCACGCTCGAACGAAGCGATGGCGATCCGGTCCCCGGCGCGTGCCGCGGCGGCCACCGCGGCGGCCGAGGCATCGCCGTCCGGTCCGGGCCGCCAGCCCGCCTCCAGCGCCCGGCGGGCGATGTTCGGGCCGCTGGCGATGCGCTCGACACAGCCGCGCGAACCGCACGGGCAGGGGTCGCCGTCCAGGTCCACACAGACATGGCCGATGTGCCCGGCGTTGCCCGTGGGGCCGGGGTGGAGCTTGCCGCCGAGGACGAGCCCGCCACCGACACCGGTCGACACGACCATGCAGAGCGCGTTGTCGTAGCCGCGGGCGGCGCCCAGCCAGTGCTCGGCCGCCGTCATCGCGACCCCGTCGCCGACCAGCTCGACCGGCAGCCCGCCGACCGTCTTGCCGACCCGCTCCACCAGCGGGAAGTCCCGCCAGCCGGGGACGTTGACCGGGCTGACCGTACCGGCCGAGGCGTCGACCGGACCCGCGCTGCCGATGCCGACCGCTGTCGCCCGCTCCCACAGCGGAGAGCCGGACAGCTCGGCGAGGACCTCCGTCACCGCACCCATCACCGCCTCGGCGCCCTCGCGGGCGGGCGTCGGCCGCTGCGCCCGTACGAGGAGCGAGCCGCCGCCGTCCACCAACGCGGCGGCGATCTTGGTGCCGCCGATGTCCAGCGCGGCGACGAGGTCGGTATGCATCGGTGTGGCTCCGTGAGTAGAGGGCGGGGACCTGCGGCTTCGGGAGAACAGTCTGCCCAGTCTCCATTCAGCTGACAACGTTGTCCAGGGCCTATGCTCGTCGGCACAGCCTCCGGCCGCCCCGTGGCACCGTCCACGGATCCGCCGGACCCTCCCGCACCCGAGGACAGGACAGCGCACCGTGGCCGAGACCGCCCGTCACTCCGAGACCCGTTACGGCAACCGGCCGACCATGAAGGACGTGGCCGCCCGCGCCGGAGTAGGGCTCAAGACGGTCTCGCGCGTGGTCAACAGTGAGCCGGGGGTGACTCCCGACACCGAGCGCCGGGTCCAGGAGGCGATCGAGGCGCTCGGCTTCCGGCGCAACGACAGCGCGCGCGTCCTGCGCAAGGGCCGCACCGCCTCGATCGGCCTGGTCCTGGAGGATCTCGCGGACCCGTTCTACGGGCCGCTGAGCCGCGCCGTGGAGGAGGTCGCCCGCGCACACGGCGCCCTGCTCATCAACGGGTCGAGCGCCGAGGACCCGGAACGCGAGCAGGAGTTGGTGCTCGCGCTGTGCGCACGCCGGGTGGACGGGCTGATCGTGATCCCCGCCGGTGACGACCACCGCTATCTGGAGCCGGAGATAAAGGCGGGCGTCGCCACCGTCTTCGTGGACCGCCCGGCGGGCCGGATCGACGCCGACATGGTGCTCTCCGACAGCTTCGGCGGCGCGTGCGAGGGCGTCGCCCATCTGATCGCGCACGGCCACCGGCGGATCGGCTTCATCGGTGACCAGCCGCGTATCCACACCGCGACGGAGCGGCTGCGCGGGTATCACGCGGCGATGTCGGACGCCGGGATCACCGTCGACGACTCCTGGGTCTCGCTCGGCTCCACCGAGCCCGCGCGGGTCAGGGCGGCCGCCGAGGCGATGCTCGCGGGCCCGGAGCCGGTGACGGCCCTCTTCGCCGGCAACAACCGTGTGACGGTCACCGTGGTCCGCGTACTGGCGGAGCAGGACCGCCGGATCGCCCTGGTCGGCTTCGACGACATCGAGCTCGCCGATCTGCTCGGCATCACCGTCATCTCCCAGGACGCCGCGGCCGTGGGCCGCACGGCGGCCGAGCACCTCTTCCGCCGCCTGGACGGCGCGGACCACGCCCCGGCGCGGGTCGAGCTGCCGACGTCGCTCATCCCCCGCGGCTCCGGCGAACTGCCGCCCGTCTGAGCAGGGGCGGGCGGCAGGGGCCGGAGCCCGCGCCTTACGGTGCCGTCACCGTCAGCCCTCCTCGCCGCGGCGAGGCGAAGGCGTCCAGGTCGTCCCGCGTCAGACCCGTCAGCCGGGCGACCTCGGCGGTGTCCAGGGCTCCGCAGTCGATGCCGCGCAGCAGGTAGCCGCTGAGGGCCTTGGCGGTGGCGGGCTCGTCCATGACGTCGCCACCGGCCTTGGCCACGTACGCGGCGAGGCGGGCGGCGGCCTGCTCCAGGCCTTCGCGGTAGAAGGTGTAGACGGCCGCGTACCGGGTCGGCAGGTGGCCCGGGTGCATGTCCCAGCCCTGGTAGTAGGCGCGGGCCAGGGCGCGGCGGGTGAGGCCGTAGTGGAGCCGCCAGGCCTCGTGGACCCGGGGCGTGGGGCCGACCGGAAGGACGTTGGTGGAGCCGTCCGAGACCCGTACGCCGGTGCCCGCGGCGGCTACCTGCATGACGGCCTTGGCGTGGTCGGCGGCCGGGTGGTCGCTGGCCTGATAGGCGGCGCTGACGCCGACACAGGCGCTGTAGTCGAAGGTGCCGTAGTGCAGGCCGGTGGCCCGGCCGCGCGCCGCGTCGATCATGCGGGCGACGGCGGCGGTGCCGTCGGCGGCGAGGATGGACTGGCTCGTCTCGATCTGGATCTCGAAGCCGAGCCGGCCGGCGGGCAGCCCGTGCGCCTCCTCGAACGCTTCGAGCAGCCGGACGAAGGCGGTGACCTGCTCGGGGTACGTCACCTTGGGGAGCGTGAGGACCAGCCCGTCGGGCAGGCCGCCGGCCTGCGTCAGGCCGGTGAGGAAGATGTCCGTGGTGCGGATGCCGCGGTCGCGTACGGCAGCCTCCATGCACTTCATCCGGATGCCCATGTACGGGGCCGCGGTGCCGTTCGCGTACGCCTGCGAGACCAGTCGGGCGGCGCGGGCGGCGGCCTCGTCCTCCTCCGCGTCGGGGCGGGGGCCGTAGCCGTCCTCGAAGTCGATGCGGAGGTCCTCGACCGGCTCGCGCTCCAGCTTGGCGCGCACCCGGTCGTGGACGGGCCCGGCGAGCTCGTCCGGGATGCCGAGGACGGCGGCGAACGAGGCGGCGTCGGGGGCGTGCTCGTCGAGGGCCTGCAGGGCCTGGTCGCCCCAGGAGCGGATGGTGCCCGCGGTGAACGCGTCGCCGGGTACGTAGACCGTGTGGACCGGCTGGCGCGTGCCCGGGTCTCCCGGGTAGCGGCGTGCGAGCTCGGCGTCGACCGCGGTGAGGGAGGCGCTGATCTCCTCGCTGACCGCACCGGCGAGGCTCGTTGCCACCTTCTCCTGCTGACCCATTTCCACACCCTCCACAGTCACGCTGTTTCCGCTTCCCGGAATCAACAATCCGTATAGTGAAGCTATAAGGCCGTCGGACCCGCGTCAATGGTGATCGGAAACGGTCCGGGGCCGTGCGGGGGGGGGGGGCCCCGGCGGCGCGGGGCCCGGCGTGGGGGTGTCCCCCCGGCGGCCCCGGACCGTCGGGAAGGAGAGGGGGGGGTGTTGCGGGTCAGCCCTTGCGGGACTTGACCTCGTCGGTGAGCTGGGGGACGACCTGGAAGAGGTCGCCGACGACGCCGTAGTCGACGAGGTCGAAGATCGGGGCCTCGGCGTCCTTGTTGATCGCGACGATCGTCTTCGAGGTCTGCATCCCGGCCCGGTGCTGGATCGCGCCCGAGATCCCCGACGCGATGTACAGCTGCGGCGACACCGACTTGCCCGTCTGCCCGACCTGGTTGGAATGCGGGTACCAGCCCGCGTCCACCGCCGCACGCGAAGCACCCACCGCGGCACCCAGCGAGTCCGCGAGCGCCTCGATCAGCGCGAAGTTCTCCGCACCGTTGACCCCGCGGCCGCCCGACACCACGATCGCGGCCTCGGTCAGCTCCGGACGGCCCGTCGACTCACGCGGCGTACGCGCGGTCACCTTCGTGCCCGTGGCCTGCTCCGAGAACTCCACCGCCACGACCTCGACCGCACCGGCGGCCGGAGCCGCCTCGACCGGCGCCGAGTTCGGCTTCACCGTGATCACCGGCGTACCCCGCGACACCCGCGACCGCGTCGTGAACGACGCGGCGAACACGGCCTGCGTGGCGACCGGACCCTGCTCACCGGCCTCCAGATCCACCGCATCGGTGATCAGACCCGAACCGATCCGCACCGCGAGCCGCGCCGCGATCTCCTTGCCCTCCGCCGACGACGGCACCAGCACCGCCACCGGCGACACCACCGCGTACGCGGCCTGCAGCGCATCCACCTTCGGCACGACCAGATAATCGGCGAACTCGGCGGCCTCCGCCGTCAGCACCCGCACCGCACCGTGCTCCGCCAGCACCGCGGCCGTACCCGCCGCACCGGCACCCACCGCGAGCGCCACCGGCTCACCGATCCGACGCGCCAGCGTCAGCAGCTCCAGCGTGGGCTTACGAACCGCACCGTCCACGTGATCGACAAAAACCAGAACTTCAGCCATGGGACTTCAATCTCCTGCGAGTAACGAAGAAACAGGGGGAAACGGAAACTACGACCAGAACCCAGAACCCAGAACCCGAACCCGAACCGGGCCGGAACCCGGACGGGCCGGGGACGGGATCAGATGAACTTCTGGCCCGCCAGGAACTCCGCCAGCAGGCGGCCGCCCTCACCCTCGTCCTTCACGATCGTGCCCGCCGTCCGCGCCGG